>DASUOZ010000001.1:0-8555 GCA_036276375.1 Pyrinomonadaceae bacterium
CGAGTATCTCTACTACTTCGAAGGGGAGACGCAGCGCAGAAAAGCTCCTGGGTCACGGGACGAAGGCTGCAACGACATCTCGCTGTTTCAAGGTTGGATTTCCGCGGACGAAAAAGGCGGAATGGGTTTGCTGGACAGCCGCGTGTTCCTCACCGACTGCGACATGAAGGGCCCAAGCTTCACGACTCCGCTCGGGATCATGAAGCTGAAGGACACGACCTATCTGTTTGCGAGCGAACACGGTTGGGAAGACGAGAGTTACCTGATCCTCGGGCTCGATAGTTCCGGCCTCTACAAAGTGCTTGAAACCTTCGGTGGCTGATCCCTCCGGGAGATCTTTCTCGGCGCGTCGTCGGGTGGTGAGTTAGCGGCTTTGAAGAAGTTTTGCAAACGAGGCTTTCGCTGTGGCTCAGCCAGGTTCTTTGCCGTGCGCGGAGTCGGCGCGGGCAGAGATAGTAAACTCCGCATTACGCTGGAGGAGTCAGACTCTGCCGCCTGGCCCAGGGCCGCGTTGGACCAACAGAACAAGAGGGTTGCGAGAGTTAAAAGCCGAAAGAGATGGCGCATAAGTTTTGTGCTGCTTTGACGCGCGAGGCCGAGGCAAAGTTCCAAAAACTGTAATTGCCGGTTAGCGCCGCTCTTCTCCCGGATGGTACGAGGCTTCGAGATTTGCGCGGATGTCTTCGAGTGTGAGCCATGCAGGCTTGAACTCGCCGCGCGCGTAGAGCGCCGCCTGGTCCATGAAGTGTTTATTTTTCGGATCGCTGCTGGCGCCGAACGTGTGAACCGAGAGCGCACGAACTTTGGGGCCAAACTCGACCACGCTGACATAACTGCCACCGGCCACGCCATAGCGGCGCTTCTGTCCGCGGGCGGGCACGGCGTACAACGTGAACACAGCGCCGTCGTTGCCATTCACACCACTCACTGCGAAGCTCGGCAGCGCGTCCTGAAACTCTTCACCTTTGCTCTCGTCGACGCGTTGCAGACGAGTGAGCTCGCCCCAGGCGACTTTCCACGTGCCGAAATCGCGTTTCAACGTATTGACGACTTCATTAAGAGACGCGATTGGATCTTCGTCACGATTTCTCGACCCACGCTCGTGCCACAGACTGAAGACCGTCATCGCAACTGAGTCATTCGCGCTGCGCTGGTTCCAGCCGGCAAGCTCATCATGAACTTCGCGTAGCTGTTCATTCGGGTGCGCGTCGAGGTGTTGTTTGAGAGCCGCAATCAAACCGGGCAGGCGTTTGCCGGCATTCATGACGCGCGTATCGAACGCTAACCGCGTCCACTCTGCAAAGGTAAACTTGGGTTTACTCGCCAGTATCTCTCGCGAGATCGCGCCACGAGGATTGTCGCCCTCCTGGACCATGTATTTTGGAAACTGTTTCGGGTCCGGATTGCCGTCGCTCGTCAATAAAAATGGGGTGGTGTTGCAGTTTTGCATCCAGCCGGTTTTCGGATTCGTGAGTTGCGGCAACTCGTCGATCGTGTGATAGCCCTGCCACTCCGTCGCCGGATCGCTGCCGTCGACGGGCTTGGTCCAGTCGAAACGCGGATCGCGCTTGGGAACCGCGCCGTTGTAGAGATACCACGTGTTTCCCTGGCGATCGGCGTACATCATGTTACCGAAGAGCATATTGAGGGGCGCCATCGCGCGCTTCATCGCCGCCAGCGACGTCGCGCGAGTCATGTCGTACCACTCGCGCAGCCAGCCGTCGGCATCAAACTTGGCCATGCGGAGCGCCAGCAGTTTGCCGTCGCGCGCGGCGACGATCGGGCCGTGATGAGTTTTGCGCATTGTGAACTTGCGCGTCTCCATCCCGTTCGCCGTCTTCACGCGAATCTCTTCGACGCGCTCGGTCGCCATGCGGTAACCCTGGCCGTATTTGTAGGCGAGGGGACGCGCGGGATCGTCAAACGTTTCACTGTACACATCTGCCAGGTCCGCGGCATTGTCGGTGCTGACCCAACCGCCGTTTTCGTTGTGTCCGACGTAAGGGAAGGGAAAACCAAAGCGTGTGTAGCCGGTGAAGTTCCAGCCTTCGTCGCTGTGAACGTGACCTTCGTAAACCTGGCCGGAACCAAAGAAGGCAAGGTGCGGGTTGATGAAAAGCATCGCGTAACCGCTGGCGCTCTTCGATGGCCCAACGACCCAGCCGTTTGAACCGGTGTGGTCTTTCAAATCGTTGTCCATGGCGGCGGTTTGTAATCCGATTCGTCGCAGGCTCGGATCGCGCGCGAAGCCGTTCTGAAAATAGTTGTAACGGATGAAAGCGAGCGTGTACCAGGGTTCGATCTTCGTGAGTAGTTGGGGGCGTACTTCCGGATGGCGCGCGAGATAGTAGTTGAAACCCGCGGCATAGCCGTCGCACAGCGCGCGCATCTTCGCGTCGAGACGCGCATATTCCGCGAGGGCGAGCTTCGGGATTTCCAGCGCGCGGTTCAGTCGATCTTCTTCGAGCACCTTCTCGCCGTACAACTCGGAAGCGCGCCCGAGGGCGACAATGAAGTTTTGCTCGACGCGCCAGAAGTTGTCTTCGGCCTGCGCGTAAGCGAAACCAAACGCGGTGCTCGCGTCTGTGCGGCCGAAAACGTGTGGCACGCCGTAAGTGTCGCGATAGATCGTGACGCTACGAGCCAGCTTTGTCATCGCATCGTCGCTGGTCGAATTCTTCTGGGAGGCTGTAACAGTCTGACCGGAGAACAACGCGACAAGAACGGTCAGTAAGAGTACGGGTCGGCCGTGGGAATTGCTCATGTTGTTGGTCCGTCGTCGGAAGCTTACCGCGACGGCATTCTAGCAGAGCTTTTAGGCAGGGCTTAAGCGGTTCCGAGGAGACTCTCGATTGCGGTGATACCGGCGAACCGCTCGCGCAGCCGGCTGCGAAAAGTCGTCCTGGTTTCCGGCGTGCGGAGCAAAGTGCTTTCCAGGGTTTCCAGTTCGCTTCGCAGTTCGTCGAGCGCGAGATTGCCCCAAATGTGGTCGAGCGGCATGCGGGTGGTCCACGCGTTGATATCCTTGCTGAGGTGCGTGCCGATCTGTTCGGTGTCGCACTTCGCCAGCCAGGCTCGCAGCGCGGACGCGTAGATCGCGACCGGTTCGATCAACGCCCATTTCAAATGCGGGCTCTCGAGCGCGGGATCCAGGAGTTCAGCGAGCTTCTGCTCTGTGCCAGTTAGGCCCTCGGTTTCGCCAGCCAGCACTGAACGCGCGCGCAGCAGTACGGCAGCTCGTGCGACTGCCGCGTCGCGATCGCTGAGTTCATCGACGAACTGTTGTCCCAAACTCACAGCGCCGGCGCCAGTCGCAATAAAACGCTCAATCACACGAAGGATCGTGATCAGTGGCCGCACCAACCCTTCGAGCACGAGCGGTTTCAACTCCGGATGTCCGGCCATCAACGTGCAGACCTGTGGACTGAACCCGTAGTAGTCGTAATGAAGCGACTCAAAAAACGAGAAGCCCACTTCGCTTTTGCGCAGTACGCCATCTCGAATCGCGCGCAGGGCGGCGACCTCCGCCGAGAGCATTGAACCCGAAGCGGCGGTAGCGATGACCACACAGCAAGGGTCAGGGCCCCCGGCACAAAAATCACCGCAGTGAATCCCCGGATCGCGTAACAACGCCGTAATGCTCATGGCGGCAGCGATTTGAGTGCGGAGATCGTTTTCATCCGTAATCGCCGCATTCTCTTCGGGAGATGAGGGATTACAACCGGCGGTCAGCGCGCGCAGATTGTTGTTGACGATCCGCACCGCGTGCGAGAGCTCGTGATAGAGAATGACCGGGTTTGGCGTGCGGAGATCTAACGTGCCACCGGTACCCGCTCGCGCGGTGCAATAACCCCTGCCGTTGCTTTGCGTCGTATCGTAGACCACGAGGCATTCATTCGTGTTGTTGAGCGATGCCGATGCCAAACCCGAATTTCGCGGCGCGATCGCCCGGCCACCAACGTTAAGTACTGAATCTCCGTTGTTGAAGAAGAAGTTTGCCTGCACTGCGAGTACGATAATGTTCACGGCTTGTGGACCCGAACCGTAATCCGGCGTAAAAGCTGTGTTAACCACGTTATCGATCCGGTTAGGTGGTGGACCGGTAAGAGTACGGGCGTAGTTTACCTGCTGCCGGTTTCCGACTGCCGTGGCCAGGGCGAGGCCGGTGTCGCCATTGACACAAACTGCCAGATCAACGAATGCCTGATCGGCAGCAAGACTGCCTGAACCAGCGCCGGTCGCGTCGTTTTGTATAAACAGAGTCATGGTGAGTGTGTTTGTGAGTGCGAGGAGTTAAGTTTTTATCCGCCTGTAGCGCGAGCTAACGCTCGCGCTCGTAGGGCGGCGTGAAAGTGGTTACAAAAGTCTGCTTCTCCCACTCGGCGACGGGCGGAACGGTGCGCGCCTTCTCGCGCGGATCCGGGTAGAAGGGAGTATCTGACCAGCCGATGTCGAGCTCGATCTCGTTGGCGTCGGCGATCGTGTGCTCTTCGAACAGAACGTCGCCGCTTGGTGACGTTGTTTCAGCGAGCTTCACGATCGTTTTCGGCAGCGTGACGGTCATCACTGTCTCACTGTTGGGATCGACGGTGCGGAACCGCGGCAGAATCATCAGACCTCCGGGCACCAGCTCACGACCCTGATCAGACAACTGCACGCGCAGGCGACGTGTAGCGGGATCAAAGAGAATCCCGCGTACGTCCGCGATGTAGTGAATCGCCCGATTGAGAGGATTGCGGATTCTGACTGAGAGCTCTACACCGTCCTTCGTCTCAGCCATTTTTTCGATGGCGCCTTCCAAATTAGGCGGCTCACGTTTGGGCGGGCCTTTTTTTGCTGCGCTCATGTGTTTACTCCTTGTTCAGCGTCGAGGACTGTCACAACTGCGGTAATGTCCCCAAACTTTCCCTTTAACCGATGTCGAAAACCTGTTCTCGCCGACGGCGTCCGCAGCAGTATAGTATCGAGCGCTTTGAGTTCATTTCCAAGTTCTGAAACGGCGAGCGCTCCCCAGATTGCGTCGAGCGGCATGCGTCCCGCCCAGGCGTTTATGTCCTCATAGAGCCGTGTGCCGATTCGTTCGACACCTGATTCTGTTAGATGGGCGAGGAGCGCCGTTTCATAGATCTCGAGCGGTTCGATCAGCGCCCACCGAACATGTTCGCTCAGCAATGCGGGAGCAAGGAGCTCAACGAGCTTCAGCTCTTCATCAGTGAGCATCGCGTCTGATCCGGCCAGCAGTTGGCGAGCGCGTGCGAGTGTCACGAGTCGCATGGCTGCGACTTCCTGATCGTCGTGCTGTGCAACAAACTCGTGACCGAGAGTTTCTGAATCGCACCGGCCCACAGCGTAGTGCTCAACCAAACGCAGAATGGTCACCAACGGGCGCACGAAACCTTCGAGCACGAGTAATCGGATCGGCGGGTGTTGGGCCATCAACGTACAGACTTGAGGACTGAAGCCGTAGTAATCACGATGGAGTGTTTGAAAGAACGAGAAACCGACTTCGGTTTTGCGCAACAAACCATCACGCAGCGATCGAAGCGCCTGAACCTCGTCCGAAAGTCCGGAACCAGTCGCGGTTGTGGCTACGATGCAGCAACCCCCGTCGCCACCACCGCCGCCACCGCACGGTCCGCCGCCGCCACAGTGAATACCAGGATCGCGCAGTACTACGGGAATGGAGAGTTGCGCGGCTCTCTGCGTGCGCTGATCGTTTTCGTCAGTGATGGCCGCGTTCTCCTCCGGCGATGAGGGGTTACAGCCGCCACCCAGCGCGAGCAGCGTGTTGTTGACTATACGAAACGCGTGCGAGAGCTCGTGGTAAAGCAGGACCGAACCCGGAAAATCGAGGTCAAGCGTACCGCTGGTTCCGGCTCGCGCGACACAGTAACCGTTACCGCTGTTCTGGCTCGTGTCGTAAATGACCAGACAGTCGTTGGTGGTATTAGAAGTGGCGCCTCCGAGGCCGGAATTGTTTGGCGGCAGTGCGGTGCCGGCAATAGTCGTAATGAGGGTTCCACTGTTTAAAACAAAGTTCGCTCCCGCCGGAATCACGATGATGTTTACGGCCTGCGGTCCGGCGCCCAAACCGTAGTCCGGGTTGAACGCCGTGCTGACCAGGTTGCCGAGTCGCGTCGCAGGTACTCCATTGTCCGTACGGTTGTAGTTTACCTGCTGACGATTTCCGGCAAGGGCGCCGAGACCCAGGCCTGTGTCACCATTGGCGATAGCTGCGAGGTCCACAAAGCCTTGAGTCTGATTGATGCTTCCGCTACCGGCGCCGGTGGCGTCGGTTTGTAAGAACATAGTCATGTGCGTGGCTCCCGGTTATCAGCCAATCGGCTCGTTTGGACCACGTGGCGGAGTCGGTTTCCAGTCCTGTCCCTGGGGCCGATGAGGTCTTGGTTCCGTCACGGCGCATGGGTTGGGACACGGCTCGGGTTTCGGCTCCGGCGGCGGACAGCATTCGCTGATGCGCTTGTTGGTCTCGAGGTCGCGATCGTAATCGCCTGCGGCCGCGGGTTGGGTGCGTTCGGCGATGCCCTCTACTCGTTTCAACGACTGGACCATCTGCTCGCTCAGGTCGAGTTGGGTAGTCAGTTTCCTGGTGATACCGCAGAGCAGGTCGTTTGTGTTCTTCAGCTCACAGATAATCGTGTTGTTCTGATTAGTGTGATGGTCGAGGATGGAGTTGGTGACTTTGAGCAACTCGAAGATGGCGAAGATGCCATTTGCCAACTCGTTGACACCGGCCTGCAGGTGGTTGTCGATGGTGTTGAGCCGGTTGTCGATGGCGTTGAGCCGGGTGACGGTTTGGGCAGTATTGTTGTTGATCGAGTCGAGTTTGGCATTTATTTGATCGGCTACATCTTGAATGGACGGCATATTGTCTCCTTCGGCCTCGGCGAGTGGGCCAATGAAGTGGTGAGCAACTACTAAATCTGTCGTTTAGCGGTGCATTTACTTACATGACGGAGAGTTTTGATTCATTTGAGGATCTCGACTCACCGAGGACAAACAGCGCAGAGAGTGTTGAGAACAACTGCCCACAATCCCGTGAAGACGGCGAGGTCGAACTGGGACAGACCAAAACGATGCGCGCATCATAGAGGGTAACTCGGAGGATGTAAATAGAATTCTGGCTCAAGATCAGTTCCTTACGCCTCGGCTCCGCCGCCGGATGTGCGGCGGCATCGTTGTTTAGCATCGCCGCCGGATGTGCGGCGAGGCGTGAGAAAGCGGATCTACCAGAGCGTTTGCAGACGATGCCAGTTCACATCCGGCGGCGGAGCCGTTAGCCCCTCACGGGCGATTTGAATTCCCGTTGTTGTTGCTGTTGCCGTTGCTGTTGCTGTTTCTCGAACCACCGCGGCCTTCGTTACCAGGCAGCGCTCGCGCCATCTGGAGATGTTCCTGTAGCGTCGGTAATGTCCGGGTCGCAAACGCGCGCAGATCCGGATCGCCGCCTCTCGTGCTCTGGCGTTCGAACTCTTTCACGTCTTTCTCGTGATCACTCAACATCCGTTTCGCGTATGCGCGATCAAACTCGGCGCCCGACATACCCGAGAGCTTCGTCACCTGCTCCTGATGTTTGTCATCGAGAGCCGCCGGTAACGTCATCCCTTTACTCGACGCCAGCGTCATCAGCTCCTGGTTCGCTTTAGAATGATCGTCCACCATCCGCTGGCCAAACTGTTTCACCGCGTCACTCGTTCCGCGTTGCGTCGCTACACGACCGAGCTCGACTTCCATCATGCCGCCCATTGCGGCTTCCATGATGAACTTGTGGTCCTGCGAGCTCATGCCGGCCTGCGAGCCTTCTGCGGCGCCCGTGTTACGGTTCGCGGATCTGTTGGCATTTTGCGAGCGATTTGCGTTGCCCGTGTTGCTGTTCTGGTTGGAATTCTGGTTCTGATTCTGGCCCTGCACATTCACGCCGGCTTTACCGGCGATGGACCATAGGCCGCCCGCAACCAAAACGGTCAGGGCCCAAATGTGTGCAGACTTAATTAATTCGCGATTGGTCATTACTACCCTCCTTGTTTCACTCGAACTGCTAACCCACGGTGCTGCGGCCACCACCGCGGACCTGCAAACCCATTAGCCGCGCGGGAAAAGTTCCGAAGTCTTCGACCTCCCACGTGTTTCCATCGCGCAAACGAACACGGGCCGCCGGTATCAACATGCCTTCGTTCGCTCCACGTCCCACGTACAGCTCCGCATAACCGAACCGGTAGTCGCTTGAACGCGTCCCGTAGCGTAGTTCGGTGAACCTGAGTTCTCGTTGATAGAGGACCACGAGTTTCGTGCGGCCTTCGCCGTCATCCGTACGGATGATCAGGTTGGCGGGCACGCCTACACCGGTACCGATCTCGATGCGCCCCGCATCCATGTCCGACAGTGCGCGCATGAGCTCGTCCTGTCCGCCGGACTGCAACGCGCTATTGAGTCGCTCGACCTGATCGGGCGTTGAGAATCGGTTGACGATCAATCTGAACGGCAGAGACCGCGCGGGTCTTCGGCCACCGATAAAGTAGGCGGTTCCAGTGATC
>DASUOZ010000002.1:0-2812 GCA_036276375.1 Pyrinomonadaceae bacterium
TTACGCGTTGAGCGAAGCGCCCGCCAATAAAGCTACTACTTCGCGAAACTAGGGGTGAGAACAGCAAGGCACAAGAAGCACAAGACTGGTTCTGTGCATCTTGTGCCTCTTTGTGACTAAAGATGAAGAGCTTTGATTTTCAGCCGCGCACGCGCCTGATCTTCGGTGCGGGGGCGATTGGTCAACTCGGCGACGTGGCGAAGGAACTCGGGTTCCGTCGCTCCTTGCTGGTTGCCGACCACGGACTCGTTGCCTCAGGCCACGTCGACGAAGCCGTCACGCCTTTGCAGGAAGCCGGAATCGAAGTCATTCGTTTCCACGACTTCGAAGTCAATCCCGACACACGGATGGTCGAAGCGGGAACTGCGTTCGTCGCAACGCAACAGGTCGACTCGATCATCGGTCTCGGCGGCGGGAGTTCGATGGACTGCGCCAAAGGCATCAACTTCCTGCTGACCAACGGCGGCCGCATGGCTGACTATCGCGGCTACGGCAAGGCGACGAAACCGATGTTGCCGATGATGGCGATCCCGACGACTGCCGGAACCGGAAGCGAAGCGCAGAGTTACGCGCTGATTTCCGACGCCGGCACGCACGTCAAGATGGCCTGCGGCGATCCGAAAGCCGCTTTTAGCGTGGCCCTGCTCGATCCGGCGTTGACGTTGTCGCAACCGCGCAGCATCACCGCCACGTCGGGTTTCGACGCGATTGCCCACGCGGTCGAGACTTACGTCACCACCAAACGCACGCCTGTCTCCGAGATCTTTTCGCGTGAAGCGTGGGTCCTGCTCGAAGGAAACTACGAGCGCGTCCTGGACCAACCGGACGATCTCGAAGCGCGCGGCGCGATGCAGTTGGGAGCTTTCTACGCGGGCGTGGCGATTGAAAACTCGATGCTTGGCGCGACGCACGCTTGTGCGAACCCGTTGACGGCGCGTTACGGCACTGCGCACGGCGCGGCGATCGCGATGTTGCTGCCTTCGGTGGTTCGTTGGAACGAGCGCGCCGCCGGCGATCGCTATGCGACTTTATTAAAATTGTCTTCTGCGTCTGCGATGTTGCCGAATCTAACGCCGACTGAGGCACTCGCTATTCGACTCGAGGCCCTGGTTGCATCAGGCGGTCTGGACGGGGACTTAAGCAGATTTGTAGAGAAAAACGATCTTCCCGAACTGGCGGCTGAAGCCGCCGAACAATGGACCGGCACTTTCAATCCGCGACCTTTCAACAAAGACGGCGCGATGGAGGTTTACGCGTGCGCCTATTGAGACTTATCTGTTTGGTTTTATCCCTCTACTGGACGGTCCCGGCTCAGGACACGCCCGGCAACAACTGGTCGCAGTTTCGCGGCAACCACCAGCTAACGGGCGTCTCGCAGTCAAACGTACCGTCGTCGCTGCGACCACTCTGGACTTACGAAGCGGGTGATTCGATCGAATCGTCCGCGGCGATCGTCGGCGGTACGGTGTTCGTCGGCTCGCACAAGGGCGAGCTGGTCGCGCTGAGTCTCGACAACGGATCTGTTTACTGGAAGTTTTCCACCGGCAATCCGATTGGTGAGTCGTCGCCTGCGTACGGCAACGGCGCGGTCTTCATCGGCGATCTCGGTGGCTGGCTGAACGCGCTGAACGCGAGCGACGGCCGCAAACTCTGGGCCTTCAAAACAAACGGTGAGATCAAATCGTCGCCCGTCGTGATCGGCGATCGCGTTTTGATCGGTTCTTACGACGAACACCTTTACTGTCTCAACGCGCGTACCGGTTCGTTGATCTGGAAGGCCAAAACCAACGGGCCGGTTCACGCAACTCCCGGTATTTCAGACGGCATGGCGTTTATCGCCGGCTGCGACGAGGTGTTTCGCGCCATCCGCATCTCCGACGGCAAAGAAGTATTTAGCATATCTTCCGGCGCGTACACGGGCGCGTCGCCCGCGTTGCGAAACGGTTCGGCATTCTACGGCACCTTCGATAACGAAGTGCTCAGCGTCGACCTTGCCCAACGCAAGATTGTCTGGCACTACGAACACCCACAACGCAAGTTTCCGTTCTATTCTTCAGCCGCCGTCACGTCCTCGCGAGTGGTTCTCGGCGGGCGCGACAAACTGGTCCATGGTTTAACCCTGAATGGAAAAGCGGCCTGGACGTTTACCACACGCGCACGCGTGGAATCGTCCCCGGCAATCGCGGGAGACCGCGTGTTTGTCGGCTCCAATGACGGCCGGTTTTATGTGTTGAGTCTCACGACCGGCGCCAAGCTTTGGGAATTCGAAGCCGGCGCGCCGCTCTCTGCTTCCCCCGCAATCGCCAATGGGCGCATCGTCATTGGTTCCCAGGACGGTCGCCTCTATTGCTTCGGCTAGTCGTAAAAAACTAGACCGCCCAGAAGGAGGAACTCATGCCTAAGGTCACTGCGAATGGCATCACGCTGAACTATGACCAACAGGGCAGCGGTGAGCCGCTGATCCTGATCCCCTACCTCTCTGCCGATAACGCGTGCCACGCCTTTCAAGTCGCGGATTACGCCAAACACTTCACGTGCATCTCCGTCGATCTGCGCGGCGCGGGTGAAAGCGACAAACCCGACGGTCCCTACACCACCGAACTTTACGCCGACGACCTCGCCGCTTTCATGCAGGCGATCGGAATCGAACGAGCGCATTTCACCGGCCTGTCTCTCGGCGCCGCAATCGGAATGTGGCTGGCGGCGAAGTATCCGGACAAAGTCAAAACTTTGTCGGTACACGCGGGTTGGCCCAAAACGGACGCTTACATCAAGACGGTGGTTGGAGGTTGGCAAATAATGGCGAAGGCGA
>DASUOZ010000003.1:0-13714 GCA_036276375.1 Pyrinomonadaceae bacterium
ACATTTTTCGCCTTTGGCTCTTTCTATCTGTATTTCGATCTCCCCTGTTTGTGCCTCAACCAGCGCGACCTGCGAGACAATGAACACGTAACGCAACTGAGTTTCGTAAGCCCTCAAAAACTCGTATGTTGACCCGCTCGCGCGGACCGTAACCGCGGCTTCGAGTGAACTCCCGATGATCTTGTTCGTGCGGGCTTTTTCGAGTTCACCCAAAACCTGTTCACGAACCGCAAACAAACGGTTCCAGCGCGGGATTAAATCCGCATCGTAGCGCTCAGGTTCGGGGAAAGTTGCAACGTGCACTGAGACCGGAGTGTCGGTTTGGGATCCACGCGGAATGTGTTCCCAAACCTCATCAGCCGTAAACACCAGGATCGGCGCCAGTATGCGCGCCAGCGCATCAACAATTTGGTACAACGCGGTCTGCGCCGAACGTCTCGCGACGTTCTTCGGCGCGTACGTGTAAAGACGATCCTTGATGATGTCGAAATAGCGCGCCGACAACGTGACCGTCGAGAAGTTCGTCACCGTCTGCATCACCGAGTGAAACTCGTAAGCGTCGTACTCTCTTCTGACTTCGGCGATCATCGCCGCCAGTTCAGCCAAAGCCCAACGATCGATCTCCTCCATCTCTGCGACGGGAACACTGTCGCGCACGGGATCGAAACCGTGCAGATTTCCCAGCGCAAACCGCGCGGTGTTGCGCAGCTTGCGGTAACCATCCATGACGCGTTGCAGGATCTCGTCAGACGCGCGCATGTCGTCGAAATAATTCGACGACGCACACCACAAACGAATGATCTCCGCGCCCGAATGTTTGATCACCTTGTCAGGCTCGACGGCGTTGCCCGCCGACTTATGCATCGCACGTCCCTGCGCGTCGAGCGTCCAGCCGTGCGTGATCACGGTGTCGTACGGTGCGCGATCGTGCGCCGCCACACCAACCATCAGCGACGAATTAAACCAGCCGCGAAATTGATCGCCGCCCTCGATGTAGACATCCGCCGGCCAACGCAACTCTTCGCGACGCGGATTCTCGAGCACGGCGACCGACGACGTGCCACTGTCGAACCACACGTCGAGAATGTCAGTCTCTTTGGTCCACTCCGTCGCGCCACAGCCTTTGCATGTATAACCCGGCGGCAACAACTCCTCGGCCGCGCGTGTGTACCACGCATCACCCGATTCGCGTTCGAAGATGTCAGCGACGTGATTGATCACCGCCGCGTCGGCAACCTCCACGTTGCACTTCGCGCAATAGAAAACGGGAATCGAAACACCCCAAACGCGCTGGCGCGACACACACCAATCCGGACGGCCTTTCAGCATGTTACGCATGCGGTCGCGGCCCCAGGCGGGAATCCATTGCACCCGATCTTCCGTCTCGGCGATCGCGCCGGCTCGCAGCGACCTCTTCCCGGTTTGTTCGTTTACCTGGTCCATCGCGATGAACCACTGCGGCGTTGCGCGAAAGATCACCGGGTTTTTACAGCGCCAGCAGTGTGGATAGCGGTGCTCGTAGTTCTCGCTAAACAGCAGCACGCCCTGTTCACGCATGAACTCGACGATTTGATCGTTCGCGTCGAACACGCGCTGGCCCGAAAAGTGTTCAACGTCATCTGTAAAGCGTCCAGCGTTGTCTACAGGGCAGTAGATGTCGAGCCCGTACGCCGTACCAATAACGAAGTCGTCGTGGCCATGACCGGGCGCGGTGTGCACGAGCCCGGTGCCCGCCTTGGCTGTCGCCTTTTTCTCGCGGGCCTCGCGCACGTCCAACTCGGTTTCGGCGTCCGCCTCGCCGCCGAGCGTCACGTGATCGCCGACCATCAACAGAGAACGACGGTCGAGCCATGGATGACGCGCTTCGAGGCGGTCGAGCCGCGAGCCGGGAAACGGCCCAAGAGAGTTATAAGTTCTATCCGAGCCTTCGGCCTGCGTGCCGAGTGCGCATTTGTCGACAACGTCGGCGGCTAAATCCTTGGCGACGACATAGACCTCGTCGCCGTGTTCGATTCCCACGTAGTCGAAGTTGGGGTTGACGGCGATGCCGAGGTTCGCCGGAAGCGTCCAGGGCGTCGTGGTCCAAATCAGAAAGAAGATCTTTCGCGGATCATCCTCGTCACCGAGTAGCTCGCGTTTGAAGGCCTTAGCCTCAGGGGATTCCTCGGACAACGGAAACTTCACGTAAACCGACGGGCTCGTGTGCTGGTGATATTCGACTTCGGCTTCGGCAAGGGCCGTTTGGTCTACGATGCACCAATAAACCGGACGCGCGCCTTTGTAGACGTAACCACGCTCGACGAAGCGTCCAAACATGCGCGCCGTTTCCGCCTCGTAGTGGTTCGACATAGTCAGGTACGGATCGTTCCACTCGCCGAGGATGCCGAGACGTTTGAAATCGCGCGTCTGGTTCTTCAGCGCGTTTAGCGCGTGCTCGCGGCAGGCACGGCGAAAACTCTCGACGCTCAGATCGCTCTTCTTTTTGCCTTTCTTCGCCAGGGAGCGCTCGACGTGCTGTTCGATAGGCAACCCATGGCAGTCGTAACCCGGCACGTAAGGCGCGTCGTAACCCATCATGCTGCGCGATTTGACGATGAAGTCTTTGAGAATCTTGTTCATCGCCGTGCCGAGATGGATGTCGGCGTTGGCGTAAGGTGGACCATCGTGCAGGATGAACTTATCTCGTCCGGCGCGGGCCTGGCGAATCAACCGATACAGATCGAGTTCCGTCCATTTTTGAAGACGAGCGGGTTCGGTTTGCGCCAGGTTGGCCTTTTGCGAGAAGCCAGTCTGCGGCAAGTTAACGGTCTTTTTGAGATCGAGCGGAGTTTCTGTGGACATAAGCGTAAGTGGTCAATAGTAACAAAGCGTTTCTTGGAATTCGACTATCCGTCCGTCTTTGGCTCTTTTAATCCCAGCTCCCGCTTTCGTACGGGCTAAGGCGCCGGAGATACAACGGATAAAACGAGCAACGAAAAACCCGAGCCATCGAGGATGCGATGGTTCGGGTTCCCGCGCGCCGGTTTTTGCGTGCTGCTTAACCGATAAACATCTCATCCTCTCCGTAGGTTTGATTAATGGGCTTCGGCATTGGCGCAACGAGGACCTCGAGGCCGCGGCGGAAGCCCGCCATAATCGCGGCCAGCTCGCGCGCCGGCTCTATCACTTTCGTTTGAATGAAGTCGGTTGTCAGCGCGACCTGCCGGTGCGTGCGATCGATAGTTCGACTGACGAGCTCGACCTTGTCGCGCGCCTCGACCGCCGTGTCACTGACGAGCAATTTCAGTTCAGCGACTTCGTCTTTGATGAGCGCCAGTGATTCGGCGAAGTGCATCGTGGCAGTGGCCAGGTGACCCGAGACAGCGTTGAACTGCTCGGCAATCAGCTTGCCTTGCACCGCGATCTCTTTGCCCTGTTCGCTCATGACGGTGACCCGCTCGATGAGCGGCTCGAACTTCTCTTCCATGCGCCCAACGGATTTCACGGCGCGGTTAACGAAGACCGCGATCGCCACCATGGCGATCGCGATCACGATAAACGAAGCGGCAACCACGACCATTACCCAAAACATTGGGTCGTTAGTGCTCATTTGTAGCGCGAGAGACAGAGACATTTTCGATTTTCGATTTTTGATTGCTGATTGAAACTCACCTCTAGCGCCGACTCTTAAATCGAAAATCGGCAATCAACAATCAACAATGCTTTTAGTTGGTCTTTTCGCCGTAGTTCGGTGCGGCTTCGATGCGGCCGGACATTTCAGTCTTCCGCTTCTCTTCCTGGTAAGCCTTCTTGCCGGCATCGATTGCGGCGGCTACCGTTCCTCCCTGGCGAGCGGCTGCTTCGCGCGCGGTTTGGGCCACTTCGGTGACCCGTTCGGCTGCCTGCGAGTAAAGCTCACCGGCACGAGTGCGAGTAGCTTCGTAGTACTCGCCGGCGCGGTCGCCCAACTGTTGCGCCGCCTCACGCGACCGATCGATACCTTTGCGGGTCGCGTCCGCAATGTCGCCACGCAGTTCATGGCCCGATTTGGGCGCGAACAGCAGGGCCAGAATCGCGCCGATACCACCGCCGATGAGCAGATATGTTAAGCGTGTAGAGATGCTGTCACCGCTATCTCTCCGATATTCGTCATATCCCATTTTGATGGGTCCTTTCTCTTAAAGCGAAGCCCTATTACTTCGCTGTTCCTAAAGATAAGCGTTGGAATATAGCACAGGTCGGACCGCATCTCGCAGTATGGAAGGGCTTCTGTCGGATACCAGCCGGGTCAAGGGCCGTTAGGGCCTAGTGCTCCGATCCGGAACTGGAGCCGCCGTTGTATTGCTCGAGCTTTCGATAGAGCGTTTTGCGTCCGATGCCGAGCGCGCGGGCGGCGTGGGATTTATCGCCGGCAGTGTAGTCGAGCGTGGCTTCAATGGCCTGCCGCTCGATCTCTTCCATTGACGAGGGAACAGTGACTTCAAACGTTGTGGTCCGTCCCTCGCTCGCGGCCTTCGCGCGTTCCACCTTGACGCGGTCGCGTTCGCGCAGGCCGATCTTGCTGATCGCCTCCGGCAGGTCTTCCAACTCGATTTGCCGGCCCGACGCGATGATGACCGCGCGCTCGATTGCGTTTTCCAGTTCACGAACGTTGCCGGGCCATTCGTAAGTGATCAACGCCTGCAAAGCGTCTTTTGAGATTCCGGAAATGAAACGTCCCGTCTTCTGCTTGTAGTGCTCGAGGAAGTGGATCACCAGCGGATGAATGTCTTCCGGACGCTCGCGCAAAGGCGGCAGCGTGATCGGAAATACAGATAAGCGGTAAAAGAGATCTTGACGGAAGGTGCCTAATTCGACGGCGCGCTTTAGATCGACATTCGAAGCCGCCAGTACGCGCACGTCAGTTTTGATTACTTCACTTCCTCCGACGCGCGTGAACTCTCCGTCCTGCAACACGCGCAGTAAACGCACTTGCGCCGACAAACTCATCTCGCCGACTTCGTCGAGAAACAACGTTCCGCCATTTGCTTCTTCAAAGCGCCCGCGACGCAACGCGCGCGCGTCGGTAAACGCGCCCTTCTCGTGTCCAAACAGTTCCGACTCGAGCAACGTCTCCGGAATCGCGCCGCAGTTTAACTTCACGTACGGTTGATCTTCGCGGCCGGAATTAAAGTGAATCAGGTTCGCCAGCAGTTCCTTGCCGGTGCCTGACTCGCCTTCGATCAAAACCGTCGTTTGCGTGTCAGCCACGCTCAACGCGAGCTCGATCGCGCGACGAATCGCGGGCGTCTGTCCGATGATGCGCTCTTCGCCGTAACGTTCATGCAGCGCGCTGCGCAGGTGCATGATCTCAGCCGACAACTGGTCGCGTTCGAGCGCCGTGCCGATCTGGTCGGCGATGCCTTCGACCAGCGCGACTTCATGATCGTCGAAACGTTCGCGTGCCTCACTCCAAACCAAACCAAGCAGGCCAAACGTCTGTCCACCGACGCGAACGGGCGCGACGAGTGCGGCGCGTCCGCCGAGCACCGAGTTGAACAACAGTCGAATCGGAAACGGCAGATCGGTTTCGAGTAGCCGCAGCGTTTTGCCCTGGGCCAGCACCTCGACCATCGCCGGAAACGCCGTCACGTCCAGCGACTGACCGTGACTGGCAAACAGTCCCTGCACGGAATCTGTAGTCACATGCGGCGCTGCTTTGAAGGCCGCCAAACTGATCCGGCTTCCCGCCGGATCAAGCACGCCCAACGCGGAGTAATCCGCGCCGACGAGCGCGATCGCCCGCTCCAGAACCAACGTTGACACTTCACGAAAATCGGAACGCGCATTCAGCGCATTCGCAATCGACAACAACGCGCGCTTTGTTTCGGCTTCGCGCTCTTTGTCGGAGTAAAGACGCGTGTACTGATAACCAATCGCGATCTGTCCGGCGATTGATTGCAGAAACGAAACCTCGTCGTCGAGCCATTCACGCGGCGTGCGCGTGGTGTGCAAACCGACGAGGCCGAGCACATCTTCGCCCAATATCACCGGCACGACGAGGAGCGAACGCGTACCCAAACTCTCGGCCAGAAACCGCACGCGCTGGTTGTTTCCTACGGCCGCAATGTCGTCGAAACGAATCGGCTTGCGAATATCGACGTGCTCGGAAAGTTGTTTGAGGTCGAGCGGAATGACCGTTCCCAAACTGGACGGTACGTCGTGCGACGCCCGCCACTCGTGGCTGATGCGCAGCTCACTCGCCGACCGCAACTGGATTACGTCGCAGCGATCGACGCTCATCATGCGGCCGAGTTCGGAAACGATGACAGTCAGGAAGCGGTCGAGATTGATGGCGTGTGGGAGAGTCATCGCGAGGCGGTTGATGATTCCCTCGCGCGCCTCGTGCATTTTGATCTTGCGTTCTAACGAAAGCGATTGAGCGGTTTCAGACATTCTCTGGGCAAAGAATAGACGAAGGTCCCCAGGAGTTGCAAAGCAACTCCGAGACCCGGAAGCAGTTGCAAAGCCCGGGCCATTTGTCCGTATAATCCGGGCATGCCGATTTATGAATATGAATGTCGTAAGTGCAAAGCTCACACGGAAGCGTTTCAGAAGGTGACGGATAAGCCGCTCACAAAGTGTCCCAAATGCGGCGGCCGGTTGGACAAGCGGATCTCGGCGCCGGCGATCCAGTTCAAAGGGTCGGGCTGGTACGTAACCGACTACGCTGCAAAGGCAACGAAGTCAGAATCCGAAACATCCTCTGAAACAAAGGCCGGGACGACCGAAAAGACCGACACGAAGAGTACGAAGGAAAGCTCCCCTAAGAAGAGTTCGGAGAAGGCTTCACACCCGAAAGCGTCCAGCGACTGAAGCCGTCCGCCGTAAAGTTAATAAATGCGCTCGCCGAGATTTCAGCTCACATTCATTGGCGCGATCGTCGCCGCCCTGGTGGCTGTTTCGATCATGGCCCAGTCGGGCAACCGCCCACACGCGAACGCCGCAGGCGGCGTGCAGGTGGGCGTCGTCGCGCGCCGCGACGACAATCGCACCGCGCCAATCACGAGCAAAGAAGTCGCCGTTTACGACAACGGCGTCGAACAGTCGATCCGCAATTTCACGCCCGATCCGTCGCCGGCGCGCATCGTGCTGCTGGTCGATAACTCACTCTCGATTCGCGCGGACGTGGAAAAACTCGAACAGGCCGCGCGCGAGTTTGCTTACGAAATCTACGAGGGAGACAAGCTGCTCATCGTCGGTTACGACGAAGAGGCGGAGATCGTCTCCGATTGGACTGACGACGCGAAAGGGATCGAAGCGTCGTTGAAACTGTTTCGCAAGAAGGGTCAGCCGCATCTGTTCGACGCGATTCGTGCCGTTGTTGACGAAGCGCTACGGCCGCTGCCCGCGCAGAAGCGGATCATCGTCGTCATCAGCGATGGCTTGGATCGCGGCAGTAAAGCCACGTTTGAACAGACCCTCGCCGAGTTGCAGGCGGAAAACATTATGGTTTACGCGGTGCAGGCAGTCGATCGCACGCGCGGCGCGATCCGGCGCGACGTGCCGAAGCCGAGAGTCGTGATCGATAAACTGGCGGAAGGAACGGGCGGTCAGATCTTCTCGATTGACGAGCCGGGAGTAGCGGCGAAGACAATCTGCGACGAGCTCAGGAAGAACCGCTATACGCTGTCGTATGTTCCGTCGAGTGCGCCGTTTGGCCAGCCGCGCGCGTTGCTTGTGTTGGGCAATCAGGGAATCACGGTGCGGTCGAAGTCGATGCAGCAGCCGAACTGATTCGGCGTAATCTGTGGACGGCTTTACCGGCGCGAGTACAAGTAGAAGAGTCCTGCCATAATCAGCACGATGAGTGCTTCCATGAAGATGAAAAATCGCAGTCCGAAATTCCCGTTTTCGTCCAACGAATCCGAGTAGGCGATGTAAGTCCCCATAATTATCCCGCCGACTACCCAGATGATCTGTCGCTTTCGATCCCAACGGGGCATTACTTCTCTCTCAACACGCCCGACAGCCAATGGATTACATTCAACGCATATTGCTTGTTGTCGTTGCCGGGCACGTTCATGCCCATTTTCTGTTTGTTCTGCCCCGCAATCTGCGCCGATAGCATTGCGGCTTCTCCCTGGACCACGACCCGTCCTTTGCCAAACTTCAAGGCAATAGCCTGAGCGCGTCCGGCTGCGGAAACAGACGACTCGGCCTCCCGGTTCGGCGTGTCTTTGGCTGTGTCGCCGAGTTTCAGAATGGCGACGCTGTCTTCCGGCCCTTTCAACGACTGTCCGGTGAAACTCTGCACCATGTTGAGCTTCTCGTTCTGGTCGCGGCCTTCGCTGATCGGGTGTGTCGCCAGAAGTTTATTTTCGCGCGAGAAGATGAGGAGCGAAGGACTGTTGGGGGCGGAGTTGGCCTCGTCGTACGTGAAACCTTTGCTCATGTCGACGCCGAAACGACTGCCGAGCGCCGCGGCAGCGCCGCCAAACGGAGCGTGATCCGCGATCAACAGCAGCGCGCCGCCTGATTTCACCCAGTCCTGCACGGCCTGACACTCTTCTTCCGTGAACGCGGAACCATCGGCGCCGTTATCGTCCATCTCTTCCGCGCCCAGCGCATTCGCGATCACGAGCACCTTGAAACTGCTCAACGAGCTTTTAGTGAAAGGTTGTCGATTGCGAATGACGCGATAGCCGTCGTTCATCAACACGTCGACGAACGGTTTGTAGCGGCCTTCGGTGGTGTGGAAGTTGTGGTGCGCTTCGTCGAACAGAATGCGTGGGCCGTCTTTTTTGTAAGCGGGGTTTGCCACGGACGTGTCGAACTCCGGGTCAGGGAGTTGCTGGGCCAGTCCAGCAACTGATGATACGGCGAGAAGTAGGCAAATAGTCGCGAGGCGTTTCATCGGGATTTACAAACGGGATTTTAGTTTCGATAGGCGATCGGCTGCCGCGTGCAGCGTCTCATCTTTCTTACAGAAGCAGAACCGAACCTGCTGTTGGCCCAACGCCGGGTGGCTGTAAAAGCTCGAACCGGGCACGCACGCAACGCCGACCTCGCGAATCAGGTGCTTCGTAAACTCGACGTCGTCTGAAAAACCGAAGTCCGAGATGTCGGTCATGATGTAGTAAGCCCCATCGGGCACGAAGGTCTTGAAGCCCGCAGCTTCCAACACCGGCAGCAACAGATCGCGGCGCTCGCGATATTCGATTTGCAACGTGTCGTAATACACCTGCGGCAACGACAAAGCATAAGCACCCGCCGCCTGCAACGGCGCCGCCGCGCCGACGGTCAGAAAATCGTGAACCTTGCGAATGCCACTCGTGATCTCGGGCGGCGCGATGCAGTAACCCACGCGCCAGCCGGTGACCGAATAGGTTTTCGACATCGAGTTCACGACGACTGTGCGATCGCGCATCCCGTCGATCTGGGCCATCGAGATGTGCCGGATGTCGGCGCCCGCGCGCGGATACAGGATGTGTTCGTAAATCTCGTCGGTGAAGCAGAGCGCGTCAAACTCCTGGCACAGGCCGGCGATGAATTCCATCTCCTCCTGCGTGAAGACCTTGCCGGTTGGGTTGTTTGGGTTGCAGACGATGATGGCTTTCGTTTTCTCGTTAAATGTTTTGCGCAACTCGTCGCGATCGAAACCCCAATCCGGCGCCCGCAACGGAACGTGTCGCGGGCGTGCGTCGGAAAGGATCGCGTCGGGCGCGTAGTTTTCGTAGAACGGCTCGAAGACGATTACCTCTTCGCCGGGATCGACCGTGGCCATCATCGCGGCGATCATGCCTTCGGTCGAACCGCAGGTGACGGTGATCTCCGTTTCGGGATCGACGTCGAGGCCGAGATACGAGCGCGTCTTGCGTGCAATCGCCTCGCGAAAATCTTTTGAGCCCCACGTGATCGCGTACTGGTTGACGTCCGCGGCAATGGCTTCCATCGCTTTGCGCTTGATGTCTTCGGGCGCGGAGAAGTCAGGGAAACCCTGCGAGAGATTGACGGCGCCGTGCTTCATTGCTTCACGCGTCATCTCGCGAATGACGGATTCAGTAAACGAGCTCGCCTTTTGCGAGACGTGGCGATGTTTTGAGATCGAGGGGCTGGTCATTAGTGAGCCACAGAGTACACAAAAGAGTTCGACGAGGCAAAAATTGTGAGGCCCGCGCAAAAGGATCTTACGAAAGGGATTCTTCCGACTAAGGGATGATCTCTTCGCCTGCGGCGTCTCGTTTGAGCTGGTTGAGAATTGAGCGGATGGCGGCGGCGTAACTGCCGTTCGGTGCGAGCTCGAGATACTTCTCGTAAGCAGCGATCGCTTCTTTCGGCTTATTGACCTTTTCGTACGCGGCGCCGAGCATCTGGTAGACGACGGGTTCGCTGTCGGAGAGTTGGTCCAGCGCCTTGCGCAACTCGACTACTGCGGCGGCGAAGTCGCCCTGATCTTCGTACAGACGTGCGAGACCGACGTGTGCTTCGGGTTGAAATCCGCGCGCCTCACGGATCGACCGGCGAAACGAACGAATCGCGTCGTCTGTGAATGCCTCTTCGCGATAGATGCGCCCTTCGACAGCTGAGGCTTCGGGATAAACAGGTCTGATGCGGCGTGCGGCGTCGATTTCAGCGCGCGCCTCTTTGAACTGGTTGAGGTCAAGTAACACGCGCGCGAGTCCGACGTGAGCAGCGGCGTTCGGCCCGTTTTTTAGTGCCTCGCGATAAAGCTCGACGGCGTTTTCCCTGCTTGCATCGTCGCGCGCTTTCTCGCGTGCGTTCTCTGCTTGCTGAAACATTAGTATGGCCGGATCGCTGGTACCGACGAGTTTGACTGTGAGCGTGCGGCGTCCGGGCAGGAGCGTGGCGGTCGCTTCCTTGAAGTTGTTGGCGCGAACCCGAACCGTGTGGCGGCCGGGTTTCAGTTTGGTCAGCACGAGTTTGCCGGAAGCGTCAGTCGTGCCGCGCCGCACTTCATCAATCCAGACGATTGCGTTTGGTTCGGTGGTGATGGTGAGTGCTGCTGGTTGGGCCTGGACGGTTACGGTGAACAGAATCAGCCACAGAGAAACACGGATAACGCGGACTGACAAAAACATTGCAACTATTCCTCGCCGCTTCCACTCACGCGGCGCTGACGCACGTTTGGATCAGACGACGGTGCGATCGCGCGCGCGCCGACCTCGGGACGGAAGTTTCCTTTGTCGTCGTAGAGCCGCAGGTATTGCAAACGGTTGCGCACGACGCCCTGAATATAGCCGCGCGTTTCCTTGAACGGCACCGCTTCAGCCCACTCGTCAATCTCCGCCGGGAGCGAGGCTTTCCACGACACCGCTCGACCTGGGCCCGCGTTGTAAGCTGCGGCCACATACTCGATGCGCCCAAACTTATCGATCTGATCGCGCAGGTACGACGTGCCGAGCTGAATATTCAAACGCGGCTCATACAAGGCTTCGGCAGTGATCTCGCGGCTAACGCCATACTTTCGCGCGGTGAGCCTCGCGGTCGGCACCAGCACCTGCATCAATCCGTACGCGGCCGCTGAAGATCGCGCTCGCGTCGTGAAGATCGTTTCCTGACGAATTAACCCCGCCACCTGATACGGATCGAGATTTCGCGCACGCGACTCCTGCACGATGATGTCCCAATACGCGAGCGGATAGAACACGTCCCACTGCTCGCGCGTCATCTCTTCGGGTTTCATCTGCGAGTAGTCTGGGAAGCTGCGCCGCAGGGTGTTGAGCGCGCGAACATTGTCGTCGTTTGAGCGATGAATCTTCGCGATCGCGAGGTTCACCTTCGGGCTGTCAGGCGCCTTCTCGCTCGCGATGGTCAACTCTTTCAAGGCGAGCTGATCGAGCCCGACGTTGTCGAGTTCGTCGGCTTTGATGATTCGCGTGTCGGCGTCACCGTCGGCGGTTTCCAGGGCGACGGTCACGGTTTGCAGGTTTGCGATCGCGCGCGCGACGATCGAATCCGGCGGAAACGTTTTCACGGGCGTGGTGCGGCTCAACACATCGAGACGCTGCTTGGCGAGATAGCCGTACCAGTTTGCGTCGTAACGGCCCTGCATTGCCTCGTAGAGCGCACGAGCTTCGGCCAATTTGCCGGCACGTTCGGAGTCGCGCGCGGCCCAGTAGCCAGCGCGTCCGCGATTGTCCGTGTTCTTGTCGGCGTAATACGCGAGATGCTCGGTGAGCATACGCGACGATTCCGCGAAGTTGCGTGCTTCGTGCGCCTGCCAGGCGAGGTCAAACTGCGCCTGGGCCACCTCGATCGAGCTCGAAAAACCATTTACCGCCGCGCGCAGAAAGTAATTTGCCTCGAGATTGTTTTTCGCGTCTTTGGCGATCTGGCCCACCGACACAAAAGCTCTGGGCGTGAAACTGCTCGCGGGAAACACGCGCCGCATCTCTTCGAGAGTCGCGCGCGCCTGTTCCCACTGCCGCGCACGAGCGTAGGTTTGGGCGAGATAGAAAAGTGCTTGCGCGCGTGTCTCACCCGCCGCCGCCGGAATGCTGTTCAAAGCTGAGATGGCCTCGGGCGTCTTGCGTGCGTTCGAGGCAGCGATGCCGCGACGTAGTTGGTTTTCGTTCGTGGCCGTGGCGGGAAACTTTGCGAACGCTTCGCCATAAGCCGTCAGCGCGTCGCTGAATTTTTTTGCCGCATACAACCGATCAGCGCGGGCCATCGCTTCTTCAGCACTGGCCGGTGACACAGTTGACTCGAGCCGCGTAATCGCCGTTGCGGCATCTCCACTTTCCGGCGCTTCAGGCGCGAAGAAATAAAGACGACGATAGGAAGCCAGCGCGCGCGTGTTGTCCGATGTCTGCTCGTAAGCCTTCGCGGTCGAGACCAGCGCGGCCGCATCGTCCTTTTGATTCAGATCTTTGAGCAACAGCGGAACTGCGGCCTGCTGGTCACTCTTTGTCAACAGCTCAGCCGCACGTAACGCCGCCTCGCGAGCGCGCAGCGACGTCGGATACGCCTGCATGATCTCCTGATACAGCGCGCGCGCTTCCGCGTCTCGACCTGCTTGTTGCAGCGCGTCCGCGCGCAGGAAAAGCGCATGGTCCGCCAGGGACGTGTGTTGTTGAATCAGCTTGGTGTCGAGGAGTGTCGCCGCGCCGGCGTAATCGCGTGAGTTGAGCTTGATGCGAGCGCGAACGAGACGAGCGAGCGCGGCGGCCTTCGTGCCGGGAAACTGCTTTTCAATCGCCGCGACAGCGTCGTCCGACGGCAACACGTCGTTGCGCGTCATGCTGCGCAGTGTGTCGAGTGTCTTCTGTTCAGCCGGGAGCTGCTGCCTGGTGAGGCAGCTTGCGCTCATGAGGAAGGGCAGCGACGCAAGGCCGACAAGCGCAATCGCGATGGAAATAAGAAGTAAGCGATGCCTGGCCAAAACACTAAAAACCGATCTAAGCGTTTACTGTAGCTCCGGGGTAATTCGATCCAAGCTTTGAAACGTCGCCTTCGGCCAACGTGTTCACAAGTTCTCCGTGGAAGTAGTCGTAGGTTGACGCGACTTCCGCCTTGACGCGCTTATCATACATCTCGCGTGAGCGATCGATGTACTCGCGCAACCGATCGTAAAGATCGTGTTCGGCGCGTCCTTCCGCGACTTTCTGCTCGTTGTACAACTTGATTTCCGAGATCAGAAGTCGTGCAAAGCGGCGAGCGTCGTTGTGCAAGCGGCGCTCTTCTTCGCCGTGAACTTCCACGGGGAGGTCCGCGTCCTGACCGTAACGGCGTC
>DASUOZ010000004.1:0-12270 GCA_036276375.1 Pyrinomonadaceae bacterium
GCATCCGCTCTTCCTGATGCCGTGTTCAAATCTTCTCTGAGATCCATGAGTCGTATGTTATTGGGAGTGCTTCCCAAAATATAACCCGCTATCAAACCTCCGGCCGCATGTCTCACCTGATTGTCACTGTCTGGGTCAGGATCCCTATAATCTCGATGGAAACCAGAATCGTGAAATCGTCCAAACCCTTCATTAGAATAGCCGACACGCTGGAGAACCATGGCCAACGTCCATGCACTACGGAACTCCGTAAACGTGGTTGCGAGACGGTTCATGAATGCCTGCTGTCCGCCCGAGAAAGGTGAGGCCAAAGCGAAATACAAATCGTTCGCAATGTCATCAACCATTTCTGCAAAGGTTAGACAATCATTTAGCTCAGGGGTGATGGGATTCTGCGGCACTACCTCTGCTTCTGTGGGACTGGTAGGTGTTTCAAGCTCAATTGGACCACTCGAGGCTCCCACAGCGCCGCCGCTTCGTTCGCCACGACCGATATTCACGTCTAGACTTGCAACTGGGCCGGGGACTCCTCCGGGGTGAGGTTGTCCAGTTGCCGGATCAATCGCAGGCGTTGTTGGTGGCCTGAGCGGATCTTGTGGATTAAGTCCACTCGGATCCACGAAATTCACCGGGTCGTTCTGCACGTAGCTGTAGCGATTGAACGACTGCGGATCAGTAAGGTCGTAACTGCCCCCGTAAGGATCGGGCTGGTCAAAGCGCGAGTGCCAGCGATTGTAGCGCCGGTGCATCGCCTCATCCGACCCGTTTCCGTCCCGATCATAGGTCGTGAACCGTCGCGGCTGAAACCCTTCGTTACTGCTTCTGTTTGTGTCGCCGCCCCACGGGTCCAACTCAATCGTGCTCACTACACTGCCCGCCGCATTCGTCACGCGCTTGCTCTTCACCACCGGATCCTGATGTACCCAACTCACCTGATTGTTCTGTTGCACCGCCAGCAGTTGTCCACCCAGATAGACAAACCCGCGCGTTACTGAACCCGCCCCATTCAGCTCCGCCACAATCTGCCCGCCCAACAGACTGCTGCGCAGGTAATACGTAGTCGCGCCATTCTCTACTTTCTTTACCCGCAGACGATCACCATCATAAGTCTGCTGTAACAGATAGCCACTGTAACTGGCGGTCGCCTGCTGGCCCGTCGCGTCGTAGGTAAACGTCTGCCCGAGATCGTTGGTCACGTTGCCCGCGGCGTCATAACTGAAGCCGTTCCGGCGATTGTTGGTATAGCTCACCGTTTCCGTGCGGCCAATACCGCCCCACCCTTCGATGTACGTGCGATTGCCCCACACGTCGAAAGAATAGCTTTGCGAATATGGACCATCGTTCAGCGGCGTGCCGCCCTGGCCCGTGTGATGCCGCGCATTCGACCCCGAAGTGAAATGGGTCGGTCGCCCCACATGGTCGTAGTCGTAACTGCGATCCAGGGTCGCATCGTCCAGGTTCTGCGCGTAGACCAGGCGCCCGCTGTTCTCGTTGAAGTATTGATAGGCATAGTTCCAGCGCATCACGGTGGGAATGGACCATTGCGTCAGAAACATCCGGTTGTTGTAACTCAACGACAACGTCCGGCCATTCGCATAATTCATCTGCTTCAGGCCGCCAAACGCCCGGTACTTCAGGCCGCTCGCATAACTCGTCACGCCCGCATATCCCTGCCCCGTCACGCCCGTCATTTCCCCAGCCTGATTGTAGGTATAGCCAACCTTCACGTTTCCGGGATGCGTGATCTCCGTCAGTTGGTCCAACAGATTATAGGCATAGCTCAAAGTAAAACTACCGGCAAGACCACTGAAGGTGCGGGCCTCCGAAGTCAGTCGCGATGCGGTGTCGTATGCATAAGTCACCGTGCTTTCACTGCTGGACATGCTGGTGCGGTTCCCGGCCGCGTCGTAGTTAAAAGTCACATTCGGCGTAGCCGCCACGCCGGAAGGCACCGTGAACGTAATCCCGGTGACCAGCTTGCGCTGGTTGTAGCTGAAGGTCATCACAGCATTGCGCGCGTCCGTGATCGTCTGCACTGTGTCATCCGCGTTGTAGCCGTAAGTAGTCGTCCCCTGCTCCGGAGTCGTCCGCGTCAGCAAACGACCATGATTATCGTAGGTGAAGGTGCGTAACTGGCCGGCCTGATTCGTTTGCGTGAGCTCGTTGCGCGCGTTGTAAGTGTAGTTAGTCGTCGCATAGACGGACGTGTTCCAGTTCAACTCCTCAACCTTCACCAGTCTGCCCAATACGTCATTGGTCAGCCGGCGCCGCCGACCGCGCTCGTCTCGCAATGTGACGACGTCGCCACCGGCGCAACCGCAGCCGGTATAAGTTAACTCGCGCGTCGAACCGTCCTGATTAGTTGTGATTCGTGGCCGGCCCTGCCAGTCGTAGGTTTGCTGTGATACTACCCAACCCGCGGCGTCGTCGCCCGTGGGCTGCCAGGCCTGCGTCACTTCCGTGGGGTTGGTCTGCTCCTTGAGCCGGCCCATGATGTCGTAGCCCCAACGACTGGCGCGCCACTGCCCGACGCTGCCCGGCAGATTGCTAATGACGGTACGCACGCGCCCGGCGCCATCTGTATATTGAACGCTGACAGTTTCAGCCTGGCTCGCATCCACTTTCGTAAACGTCTTCACTTCCCCGGCCAGCGGGTATTCCCAGCGCACATAACCGCTCGTAAATTGATTAGTGATACGCTGCAACCGCCCGATATTGTCGTACTCGCGCGTCTCGACCGCCGCTTTCGGATCCTGAACCCGCGTCAGCGCTCCAATGTCGTAGTGATACTTGAAGGTGGAGACGAAGTTGTCGGCATCGGTAACGCTGGTTGCATGGGCCAGCGTGCCGCGGTTGATGTTATCTGAAAACGAATCCGTGTAGCTGATCGAAACGCTGTGACTCGCGGCATCCTTCAGCTTGAACGGTAAGCCGGCCGCGTTGTAACCAAACCGTTGCACCCAAACAGCCTGGTTGTCATCGTTTGGCGCCGCCAGATTGTAACGGCGAATGCCGGTTACGTTCGCCCGACCCAAGGTAAAACTCGAGCCATAGTTTGTATTGTCGTGTCCCGTCGAAGGTGTCTGTCCGTTCCAGGCATCTGCGTCCGTCCAATCGTGGTGATAGTTGAGCTTCGACATCAGTGTGCTCTCGCCCTGGTAGACCAGTTCCATCCACACCACACCCAGAATGTGACGATCTACAAACGCGGCATCGAAGCGGTACTGCGTCTCCCGCCGGCGCACTACAGTCGAACCGGAGTATTCACGTACATTGGAGGGCAGACCAAATGAGGTATATGCAATCGTCACCTTCCGTTGATTTCCAGCCTCATCAAAAACACGTATCTCGCTCGGTCTCGGATTTACCTGATACGTGAACGTTTCGTTATCCTGCATCCAGTCCGTCTCGTTACGTTTCGTTTGGACACCCCCAAACCATGTCTCGGTCTTTTGCACCAGCCCACTCCGCCAACCCGTCGTGTGATAGAACTGTTTGTGAATCACATTGTCAGGGGTAGTGACCTGGCTCTGGCCGCTCGTGACATTGCCACTGTAGGTGGTGAGTGCTTCCAGTCCGTCATTCCAGTACTCAGCCCAGACCCGCTCCTCGCTGAAACGCGGACAGTCGCTCTGCGCGCCCGTCCCGAGATTGTAGCGGACATAAGAAAGCAGACGATTGTCCGCCTCATGCCGGCGGATCTTGTTCACCTGACCAAACGTTGTGTACTCGAAGTTGTAGCGCGACCCATCCGGAAAACCGACCTGCGTCAGTACCGGGATCGTTGACGTGCCGGGACCAATGATATTAAGTCCCGGAAATGACGGGTTGAACGAGACATTGTCGTAACCAAACGTCAGCAGCGTAGTATTCATCCCGGTGCGCGATTGAGTGATCGTCACCGGCCGCTGGTTGGCGTCGTAGTTGAAAACTATCTGCCGACCGAGCGTATCGGTTACGACGTTGATGTTGCCTTGAGCCGTATAGGTCACACTGATGAAATTGCCGTTGCGGTCCTTGATCTTCGTGCAACGCATCTCGCTGTTTACCGACGGACTGAAGCTCATCTGCGTTCCATCTTTCAAATACACAGTGGCATTGCCTCCGCCGTGATCCAGCATCTTGATATAAGAACTGTCCGCCGACTCATAGGTGTTTGCCGTCACCTGGCGCAGTTCCACGCGCCCTCCAGTTGAAGTGACCAGCATGTAGGACGTAACGCCGACCTGCGAGTTGAAGAATTGCGGCTGCATAATCGGAAACCGCAGCCGGAAACCAGGACTGGGAAAACCATGGTCCGCATCAAACATGATCGCCGCTCCATCCCCTGACTTGGTCCAGACCAGCGAGTTGTAAGTCAGCAACAGATTGAGATCCAGCCCGCGGCCGGGCAAACCCACCAGCGGGATGCTCCAATTGATGTTCTGCGATCCCGGATTAACACCCGAAGAACCGGTATCGTTCCGCGGATCAAGCCGCGGACTATCGAAGTCGTAATTCGGAGAACAGCCGGAGACCAACATCGATCCCGCCGTTACCCAATTCCACCCCCAGTCGTAATACCAGGCGGAAACAGTGTGACTGTTACCATCGTTCACGTAAGCGGCAATGTCATAGATAAAATACCCATCCCAGTCCGCCCAATAAGTTCCCACCTCCATGTTGTCGACATAGATGTAAACGGCCAACTGCGCCCCGTCGGCAATCCCCTCCGCGCTCGTGCAATCAGCCCAGAGATAACTAACGCTGCTGCTCTTGATTGTTTCGCTCGACGACGTAACCGCAAACGGTTGCGACGCGCTCGCTGCGTGATGCTCAGTCACAAGCGCTCGGGACGTGAAATCCCACCATGGAGAGACGTAGGGCGCAACCGCCCGCAGCAGCTTCTCGACATAGGGGCTGTTACTCGCGACAAGCAAATCACGTCGTGCTGCCACCCCAGTCTGCGGACGCGGTGGCGGAGTCGGATTTGCTACCGGCGGCCGGGGCTGCGCCGGCCGCTTTCTACACGCAGGATCACCCGGCCAACAATAACCTTGCGTCGACGGTATCGGATCAGGAATTGTGGGTGCTATGGGTGCTTCGTTTAGCACCTCGGAAGTGCTACGAACTCCCGCCGGTGGTCCCTGCAGCCGTTCCTGCGGCTCAACGTTAAAGCTGCCATCGGGGCCGCTACCGCCGCTCCCGATTCCCGGCGGCGGGGGCGAAAGAAGAGGTTTTTCCGGATCCTGGTCTGCATTGAGAGTCGCGCCAGACGATTCCTTGTGAAAAAGCGTGGACACCGGGTCAAAACGCTCCGGCTTCGCAAATCCCATAACATGTTCGGCCAGGCTCAGCACTCCAGTAAGTCCATCTCTCTTCCCCAAGCCCTGATCAAAATTGCTCTGCGCGCTGCGACCCTCACCGCGCTTACCACCCGGCGACCTGAGTCTCTCATCCGCCGAAGCAGCGGAAGGATTGCCATCGGAATTTTTCGACATCGCCGGCGCACTGCCTGAACGGTTTTGCTGAGCACGAACCGCCGGGTTCCCCAGTGGCCCGACCGCCAATGAAATCACGAGCGAATACTGAACAAGCGAAGAGGTACAAGCACGAATGATGTGGGTCTGAATCGTGCGCATGAGGATGCTCCATGGGACCACCTGGTCCAATTGGTGATTCGCGAGGGTGATGTTTCCTGATGAGCAGCCTTACCGATAAGGTTTCACCCGGTCGAAAGCGAGGCCGGCACGGCTTTCAGCCACTTAGCTTTGCTGCACAATGTTTGCTCGTGTGGTCCAGACTTGTGGGGGAGTTGAGCGACTGCACTCTACTTCATTACTGATTTCGACGTCAACACGCACTTTTGTGAGACACAGTCGAGCCTACATGTTGACAAGAATCTCGTTCATTCGCGCTCTTAGCCGTTCTTCATCGACGTTAACTACTCACTGATCGCGATATACTTCGCGGCCGGTGGGCCGAGCGGCAAAACCGGCCATACAAGTGACCACCGACTCTGGCTCCACAAAAAGGTCCAAGAGGCACTTAACCATACTGAAGTTTCAAACCGGCCCTTGAAATAGCTTTGCGTACACGGCGCGGATTACACGCGTCCGACAGATCGGCTATAGTGACGCACCTACGATGACGTCGATTCTTCTCTTTGGCTTACTGGCGGCGGGCGCTAACGTGGTTGGAGGCCTCGTCCTGGTGCAGTCGGGAGTTCACCGGCTCGGCGAGCGGTTTCTGAAGTATCTGGTCGCTCTCGGCGCCGGATTCATGCTCGCCGCCGTCTTTATCGAGATCCTTCCCGCGAGCATCAGCATCTGGACAAACAAAGCTCCCGGCAGTTCGGCGTCGGAAGCCGTTCTCGGCGCGATGACGCTGCTCTTGGCCGGCTATCTCTTAATCCAACTCGTCGAGCACACGATCGCGCCGCACTTTCACTTCGGCGCCGAAACACATCCGGAGTCGTTCATGCGTCCTTCAGCCGCTTACACGGCCGTCGGCGGACTCTGGATTCACACGTTCTTCGACGGCGTTTCGATCGCGTCGGCGTTTCTGGTCAACTTTAAAGTAGGACTGCTGGTATTTATCGCGATCCTCTTGCACAAGATGCCGGAAGGTTTCACCGTCGCGTCGATCATGCTGGCTTCCGGACGTTCGCCGCAGAAGGCGTTGCTGGCGACAGCCGCGATCGGCGCGGCGACGCTGGCGGGCGTGATCGGCGTCGCGCTGCTTGACGAACGGATGAGTGATGCAGTGAGATATGCGTTACCCTTCTCGGCCGGCGTCACCCTCTACGTCGCGGCGAGCGACCTGATCCCCGAAGTGAATCACAAAGAAGAACGAAACCCCACGGTATCAATTGTCGTTTTTGTTGGCGTTGCGCTCTTCTACCTGTTACACAAGGTGATTGAGAGTTAACCAGGGGCGAAAAGTTAGTAATTGCTGTTGCGCTTGAAACATTCACACCCGTCACCAGGCTTCGGCTTGTTGGCTTTGCTCTTTCTGCTACTATCCGCGCCGCTGCTGCTCGAAGTCCAGGCGCAGATCAAACCACAGTCACCCGTTCCGCTTCCCGTTCCGTTTACTCCAATCGTAGACAACGCAAACGTCATCGACGCTGAGACGCGCGAGCGGCTCGAGTCGATCTATCGAAACCTGAAAGAACGCGCGAACATCGAGTACGCCGTCCTGACGGTTGATACGACCGGCGAACAGGACATCTTCGACTACTCTCTCGCCGTTGCACGTGGTTGGGGCATCGGCTCGAAGGAAGGTGACAAAGCCGCATTCCTATTGGTGGTGGCGATTCAGGATCGCAAATACTTTTCGCAAATCAGCGATCATCTCGAAGGCGATTTGCCCGATGGTCTCGTGGGCCAAATTCAACGCGAACGGCTTGTGCCTCAGTTTCGCCGGCAAAACTACAGCAAAGGAATCTACGACACCGTTCAGGCTTACGTCGCAACACTCGCGGAGAAACGCGGGTTTACTGTCGAAGGCATTGATCAGACTTACGCGTACCGTGGTGAACCTGAGGGCAACGTCCGGGCGGTTCCCCGAACGAAGATGAGCACGATCTGCTGCGGCGCGCTGGTGCTGCTGGCCATTCTGATCGCAATCTCAATCGGTTCGCGAGGTGGACCACGTGGCGGACGTCGGCGAGGCGGATGGGGCGGCGGCGGCTGGTGGCAAGCGGCGTTGTTGGCCAGTTTGTTAAGCAACTCCGGCGGTGGGCGGTCGCGCGGAAGTTGGGGCGGTGGTTTTGGCGGTGGCGGATTCGGCGGCGGCGGCGGTGGTGGTTTTGGCGGCGGCTTTGGCGGTGGTGGCAGCTTCGGCGGCGGTGGCGCCGGTGGTAGTTGGTAGTGATTCTGTTAGGATCCGGAGCACACAAATACGATGGTTAAGACGGTAGTTCAGCAAGCTCTCAACGGACTGGTTGAAGATCTGCGTGCGACGCACGGAGAGAACCTGGCGTCGATCGTGCTCTACGGCTCGGCCGCGGCGGGCGACGATATCGAGTTGCAGTCAGACTACAACTTATTGATCGCCCTGCACCGCATCACGCCGGAAGATCTGCGACAGGCGCAGGCGCCGATGCGCGAGTGGCAACGTTTGGGCAATCCGCTGCCGGTGTACTTCACCGTCGAAGAGCTCTCGGATGCAGCCGACGTGTTTCCGATCGAGTTTCATCAGATGGCGAACGCGCGCATGGTTCTTTACGGTCACGATCCGTTTGAGTATGCGAAGCTTTCGGATGGGAACCTGCGACACCAGGCTGAGTACGAGTTGCGCAGCAAGTTGATCCAACTGCGGCGCCATTACATTCCGGCCTCGGTGTCGGTCGAAAGATTGGCTGACTTGATGAGCGACAGCCTGTCGAGCTTTGCGGCGCTGTTTCGCGCGGTGTTGATGCTTCACGGCCAGGAGGCGCCGGTCGCAAAACCTGAGGTCGTGCGCGCGACGGCGAAGTTGTTGCATCTGGACGTCACGCCGTTTGAAAGAATTTTTCAGTTTCGGGCCGGCGGCAGTGTGCCGGGTTCGGAAACAGAGGCAAACGAACTTTTTGCCTCCTACATGTTTCAAATAGAACACGTGGTGGAAGCAGTTGATGAATTGGAACGGAGGGGAAATTGAATATGAAGACCAGAAAATTCTTGCTTCTTGCGGCGGTGGCCGTAATTGCGTTGAGTGGGAGTGGCTGTGGTTACAACACACTCACGACCAAGCAACAGAACGTAAAAGGAAAGTGGGCCAACGTGGAGACTCAGTTGCAACGTCGCGCTGATCTCATCAACAGCCTGGTGGAGTCGGCGAAGCTCGCCGGCATTCAGGAGCAGGAAGTTTTCGGCAGGATCGCCGACGCACGCTCGCGTCTTTTGAACGCCACGCAGCAAGCGCCGCAAGGCGAAGGCGGCGATAAGACGCCCGAGCAGAAACAGGCGGTGATCGATGCCGCGAACAGTTTCGGCGGCACTATCGGGCGCCTGCTCGTGTTGCAGGAGAATTATCCGCAGTTACAGTCGAATCAAAACTTTCTGAAGTTGCAGGACGAGGTGGCCGGAACTGAGAACCGGATCGCCACCGCGCGCAAGGACTATAACGACGCCACACAGGACTACAACACGACGCGCGCGCGTTTTCCCACGGTGATCTCAGCGAAGTTGTTTGGATTTAAAGAGGAGCCGTACTTCAGAGCGGAGGAAGGTGCGCAACAGCCGCCGACTATCAACGCAAACTCGTTACGGAATCCGACGAAATAGAAACTAAAACCCCCTCGAACTGCACATCGCACAATGATCGCAAGGCTTGCCGCCAGGCTCCAGGCTGCAAGCCTTTTCATTTTGAAAGAAATCGACGAGCTCCGAAACGGTCGCTTCTTCAACGCCAAACTTGTCCATGCTCGGGTGACTCGCGTTCACACCCGAGAGCCACGGCGACTGCACACGCGGCGCAGCAGGAGCACTTGAACCAACCTTCGATTCGATCTGTATCAATCGGTTTTGCAGTTCATTCAGCGTCGCTCGCACCGCGGCCAGCTCGGAGCCGAGATCAGTTCTATCCCTTTCCCTGAGGGGCACGGTAGCGCCACCAACGCGCCTTGCGATCCGCTCCGCTATTTCTCTCGCCCGGTCAGCACTCATAACAAGTCAATCCGATCTACCACTCCCACAATCGCGGAATCGATCGCCGCTCCCGCTTGTCCGGTCGCCGCCGTCGACGCGCTCCAACCTTCCTGCACGATCAGCACCGTGTCGCCGACACCCGAATCGACTGAATCGAGCGCCAGCACGGAGTAACTCGTCTCTTCACCTTCCGGCGTGATCTGCTGGCACAACATCACGCGCGCGCTGTCGTAGCGGCGGTTCTTCTGCGTGGCCACAACATTTCCGATGACACGAGCAAGAATCATCGTTAGCGTCTCACGTGTTCCTCTGAATCCACAATGCCCACGATCGTGCAATCAGTCGGCGTGTCTTCGCGCTTGAAAGGAAAACTCGCTTCCTTCCCGCGACACCAGAAGACGAGTTCGCCGACTCCCGCGCCGACCGCGTCAACCGCCACCAATGGTTTGCCGGTGGGCTGTAGATTCCGGTCGACTGTTTGGACCACCAACAGCTTTCGACCTGCGAGCGAATCGTTCTTGACGGTGGCTACGACTGTGCCGATAACGCGCGCGAGTTGCATGGCGTAATTCCTCTTGTGTTTTAAGTTCAAGCTTTAGCTTGTCCGGCAACCTAAAGGTTGAACTCTGAACGCTCACGCACCGTCCACAGCGACGGTGTCGATGACGCCCACGATCGCTGCATCCACGGGCACGTCTTTCATTCCCTGCGCCAGGCGAGCGCTGGAACCGGCCACCACCAGCACGCGCTCGTGAAATCCGGCGCCGACCGTATCGACCGCGACGACGTAACCGGTCGTGTCGCTGCCGTCAACGTTGATCGGCCTGACGATCAGTAGTTTCTTTCCGTGTAACCGTTCGTCCTTCTGCGTGGACACAACGGCGCCGAGGATGCGAGCGATGATCATGCCTGCTTAGCGACTGAAACCCACCGGAAGATTCTCGTCAACACTGCCATGCGGACGCGGAATTACGTGAACGCTGACCAGTTCACCGACGCGTCTGGCGGCGGCGGCGCCTGCGTCAGTTGCGGCTTTCACGGCCGCGACGTCGCCGCGTACGATGGCGGTGACAAAACCGGCGCCGATTTTTTCGTAGCCAACGAGTGTGACGTTGGCGGCTTTGACCATCGCATCGGCTGCTTCAATCATCGCGACGAGTCCTTTGGTTTCAACCATTCCGAGTGCTTCCTGCATTAAGCTGCTCCTCTGCGTTTTTTCTGACCTTCAATCTGCTTTCAAATCTGTTTTTTTATCTATTCACCGCCTGGCTCAACAACTCCACCAACTCTTCGCGTGTCAGCATGATCTTCCCCGATCCATTCTCAACCAAAGGCTCGCGCAAATACCCACACGCCTGACCGCGCGCCGACTCGCCTAGATAACCGGCGTTCTCGCGCACGTTGATCAACTTCTCAATCGCGTCCGCGGGCAGATTCTTCGAACCACCGAGCACGCGCGAGAGGATCGCAATCTTCGCCGTGTGTTCCAGAGTTTCCAAACGATCCCACGCCTGCCACAGATCAGCACCATACGCGACCGCGCCGTGATTGGCCATCAGGAGCGCGTTGTGATGTTGCACAAACGGCTGCATCTCTTTCGTTAGTTCATCCGTTGACGGCGTACCGTACGCCGCGAGCGGAACGCAACCGAGCGTCAGGATAACTTCCGAAAGAATGGGTTGATCGATCGGCAACCCGGCGACAGCGAACGCCGTCCCGTTCGGTGGATGCGCGTGACAGACCGCGTTCACGTCCGGACGTTCACGATAGATGAGCAGGTGCATCGCGAGCTCGCTGGAAGCGCGGCGATCGTTCAGCGCGCGGCCTTCAAGATCGGTTATCGCGAGCAGATCTTCCGTCATCCGGCCTTTGCACGTCATCGTCGGCGTCGCCACGATTCGGCCGTCGTCGAGACGCACGCTCACGTTGCCGTCTGATGACACGACGTAACTCCGTTCGTACATCAAATGGCAGACGGCGATCAGGTCGCGTCTGGCTGTTTGTTCATCCATACCGAGTCGTCTGTGTCGCGCTGGCGGCCACGTTTATGCGTAACTTTGGAGGCGGACGGCTGGGCCAGGAAATACGAAAGCGATTCCAGCGAGGTCGTTAAATCGACCGTCTTAACTTTTACGCCCTTGCGCGAATTCAAAGGAACGGGCGCGAAGTTGAGCACCGCTTTGATGCCCGCCGACATGATTTGATTGAGCACTCTCTGCGCGGCCTTCGCGGGAACGGCGATCACCATCACATGGATCGCCTCGTGGCGAATGATGTGTGCGAGTTGCTCGACGTCGTGAACCAGGCGGCGTTCGTCCCCGAAGCGTTTTCCGATCTTCTGCCGGTCGTTATCGAAGAGTGCGACCACAGTGAAATTCGATTTGTCGAAGCCGTTGTAATTGGCCAGTGCGGTTCCGAGTCTTCCGGCGCCGACGATACCGACGCGATGCGGGCGGTCGAGGCCGAGGATCTTCGTGATGTGATCGCGCAGGTCCTCGACGTAGTAGCCGACGCCGCGCACGCCAAACTCGCCAAAGTAACCGAGGTCCTTGCGAATCTGCGCGGAGTTGAGGTGAAACTGCTCCGCCAGCGCCTGCGAAGAGATAGTCTTGATTCCGGCCGCGGCAAGCGCATTAAGACAGCGAAGATAAACGCT
>DASUOZ010000005.1:0-4032 GCA_036276375.1 Pyrinomonadaceae bacterium
CAAACGCATCGTGCTCGGTGGCCCCTACGTGACCAGTACGATCGAGCAGCTTCCGCACGCCGATCACATCTTCCAGGGCGAAGCAGAAACGACTATTCCTGAATTCTTCCAAGACCTTGAACGTGCCGAAGCGAAACGCATTTACAAAGCGCCGCAACGCCCGCCCATGTCCATCTCGCCGGTTCCGGATTTCGGTCTCGTCAATCTAAAGAAATACAGTTGCATGTCCGTGCAGTATTCGCGCGGTTGTCCGTTTTCCTGTGAGTTCTGCGACATCATCGAAATCTACGGCCGCATCCCGCGCACCAAGAGCAACCAACAGATGCTCGCCGAGTTTGACACTTTGAACCGTCTCGGTTGGCGCGGACCGCTGTTCATCGTCGACGACAACTTCATCGGAAACAAGAAGAACGTGCGCCAACTACTGCCCGACATGATCGCGTGGCAGAAGCAAAACGGAATGCCTTTCTCGCTACTGACCGAAGCGAGTGTGAACCTGGCTGACGACGACGATCTCCTGACCGCGATGAAAGACGCCGGTTTTCGTCGCGTGTTTCTCGGTATTGAAACGCCGGTCGAAGAAAGCCTGAAAGAAGCGCAAAAGACGCAGAACCGCGGCAACCTGCTCGAATCCGTCCGCAGAATACAGAGTCACGGCCTGGAAGTGATGGCCGGTTTCATCGTCGGCTTCGACAACGATCCGGAAGACATCTTCGAACGCCAGATCGAGTTCATCCGCCAGAGCGCAATCCCGATGGCCATGGTCGGTATGCTCAACGCACTGCCCGACACGCAACTGTGGCGACGGCTCGAACGCGAAGGACGTCTGCTCGGCAATGACGCAACCGGCAACAACACGTTGTCGTCTCTGAATTTCATTCCGCGAATGGAGGCGGAGAAACTCCAGGCGGGTTACCAGCGCATCATGCGCACCATCTACAAGCCGAGCGAGTATTACCGCCGCGCGCTCGATTCGCTGCAACGCACACCGCAGGATGTGCCCGAAGCGCACCAGTATCACGGGCTCAAAGCAGTCACAGCTTTCCTGCGCATCGCCATCCATCTCGGGGTGCTCGACGCCGAGCGACGCGAGTTCTGGCGCTTCTTCATCGAAGCTTTGCGTACGAATAACGATCGCATGACGGAACTGCTGCGTCACGCGGCAATGGCCTACCACTTCCGCAAGTTGACTGAATCTCACTGCTATTCATAGCCACAAAGAAGCACAAAAAAGCACAAGGGTGACCATCTCCCTTGTGCTGCTTGTGCCTTGTATGGCGCCTGAAATCACAGGACAGTGATCTGGTTATCGACCTGTTTGACGCCTTTCACCTGCTTCACCATCTGCTCAACCTGCGTCTTCAGTTGCTCGGATCTCACGGTGCCCAGCAACGTCACTTTGCCATTGATGACCGTGGCGGTGATGCCGAGCGACGAGAACGTCGGATCATCCATCAGTCGTTTGTCGATCTCAGTTTGAACGATCGAGTCCATGTTCGCCGCTGATTGGTCCGTGCTGCTGCCTGCGGTGCTGCCGCCGGCAGGTGGCGTCACGATGATGGGGGCCGGTTGTGTCGTTACCGGCGCCGGTTGTTGAATGATGACCGGAGGCTGTTGCACCGGCGCAGGTTGTTCGACGACTGTGGTCGCCGGTGGCGGCGCCGTTGCGACGGTTGGGTCAGTAGTGGGCTGAGTGCTCATCCAGAAAAGCACCAGCATGGTAATCAACGCGATAGCTACGACGACCAGCACGCCGACCATGCCCGCCGAGATACCGTTGCGATCGTCAGAGCGAACCGATTGCGAATGGACCACCTCGCGCCGCTGGCTCGGCGTTTCCACTACCACTCGGTTCCGTTTTGCCTGTTCTTCATCGTATGACATCCGTTTGCCTCCGTTGTTGTTCAATGAAATTTTCAAAAGTAGTTCGTGCCCCGGTAGTTCGTGTTCGCCCGTCCGCCGAGAGCACTGTTCCGGTTAAAACTAAAAAGCTCCAAATCAGTATGAAGATGAGTAATCTCTTCATGCGCCAATACCCTCCTCGCAATCCCCTCGTTGCTGACAAGCGGAATGGCAAACTCCATTCCTCAGCAGGGAAAGCCCGGTTTTATCGGGCAAAAACTCAGGAAACGTCACCCTGACTTGTTCCGATACCGTACGCTTGATACTTTGTGCTTGTAATTAATGGCTACTGCAATCGTTCACCATCCAATCTTCCGAGAACATGACACTGGACCGGGACACCCGGAGACTCCTTCGCGTTATCAAGTCGTGATGGATGCGCTGCGAGGTGATGAGGCGTTATGGTCTAGTATGGTTGAAGTGCAGGCGCGCGAAGCGCCGCGCGGCGACATTCAAGCGGCGCATTCACCGCAGCTCTACAAACAAGTCGAACGCGTGGTCAGTAGTGGGCTCGGGTACCTCGATGCGGATACGATCGTCTCGATGCATTCGTTAGACGCGGCGCGACACGCGGCGGGCGCGCCTTGCCAGGCTATTGATTTGATCATGCAGGGCAACGTAGAGAACGCGTTCGTTCCCGTGCGTCCGCCTGGTCATCACGCGACTGAAGAACGCGCGATGGGATTTTGTCTCTTCAATAACGTCGCGGTCGCGGCTCGCTACGCACAGCAACACTACCCCCAGATCGATCGCGTCGCGATCATCGATTGGGACGTGCATCACGGCAACGGTACGCAGGGAATCTTCTACGACGATCCGTCCGTCTACTTTTTCTCGTCGCACCAGTATCCGTGGTATCCCGGAACCGGAACGCGCGGCGAGAAGGGAACCGGTCGCGGTCTGGGTTACACGTTGAATCTGCCGTTGCGTGCGGCGACGCCGGCGGCCGAACAGAAGCGAATGTTTGAAGCGGCGCTGGAGGAGATGTCGGCTAATTTCAGTCCTGATTTAATCATCATCTCGGCGGGTTTCGACTCGCATTCCGGCGATCCGCTCGGCCAGTTGTTGCTCAAGGATCAAGACTTCGTTGAGTTGACGCGCGCCGTGAAGCAATGGGCCGCGAGTAGTTGCGAGGGACGTCTCGTTTCCTGTCTCGAGGGTGGATACAATTTGGAAACGTTGGGTGAAACTGTGCGTGCGCATGTGGCGGAGTTGAGTAAGTGAGCGCGGCTAAGAAAACAGAACGGGTGTTTCTGATCGACTCGATGTCGCACATCTTTCGTGCGTTCTTCGCGCCGATGCAGAACCGCGCCGCGCCACTCGCGACCTCGCAAGGTCAGGTGACGCAGGCCGTCTACATCTTCACCAACATGCTGCTGAAACTCCTGCGCGAGGAACAGCCCGATTACATCGCGGCCGTGTTTGAATCGCGCGAGAAGACGTTTCGCCACGAGACGTTTGCCGATTACAAGAAGAACCGGCTGGAAATGCCCGACGATCTCTCGAGCCAGATGCCGTACATCTTTCGGCTCTGCGACGTGCTTAACATCGAGGTGATCAACTCGCCGGGTTACGAAGCAGACGACGTGATCGGAGCACTGGCCCACAGAGCCGCGGAGCAAGGTCTACAAGCGGTGGTCGTTTCAAACGACAAAGACATGTGCCAGCTCGTGCGCGATCCGCTGATCATTTGCATGCGGCAAAACTCGCAGGTCGTAAAGCGCAAAGAGCCGGTGCCGCCGGTTGAGTGGTGCGATGAGGCGTGGGTGGAGAAGAAGTTTGGCGTGCCTGCCGACAAGCTCGTCGATCTGCTCGGTTTGATGGGTGATTCGATCGACAACATTCCGGGCGCGCCGGGCATTGGTTCAAAAGGCGCGGTGCAGATCATTCAGCAGTTTGGCTCGATCGAGAATGCGCTTGCCAACTGGGAGTCAGTGAAGCACAAGACGTATCGCGAGTCGTTGCGCGACAACGCCGACCTGATCAGGCAGTCGCGCGAGCTGGCGCGTATCAGAGTCGATCTCGACATGGCTTTGAACCTTGACGAGATCAAAGCCCGGCCTCCTGATCGCGCGGCTGCTTATGAACTGTTTCATGAGTTGGAGTTCGCTGCGCTTACGCGCGAGTACG
>DASUOZ010000006.1:0-4080 GCA_036276375.1 Pyrinomonadaceae bacterium
GGCGAGCGGGTTCGCTGGTTTCGGGCCGCCTCACGGTTGTGAAACTCGCGAAACCCGATCAGGACATGCGCTTTGATGTGCCCGTGGTTGGTGTGCCGACGATTGAAGTGATGGTCGAAGCTGGGGCGACGTGTTTATGCATCACCGCCGGCAAGACCTTGATGTTTGATCGGAAAGAGATGATTGCGGCTGCCGACAAACGGAAGATCGCAATCGTTGCGGTTTAGTAGCTGGTTAATCTCCCGGCCGGTTCGCTTCCGCGGTTGCTTCGGCTTTCGGATCGTACGGCGTTGCCATGTATTTCTTGGCAACGGCTTGTGCGTTGTCGTAATCGATTCCGGAAGCCACTGCTTTCTTGTACTCCAACATGGCGCGCTCGCGCTCACCCTTCGCGTCGTACGCGTTGCCGCGTTTGATGTGGGCCCACGCTTCGATCCACGACGGCTTCAGGTTACCGATTAGCGACGCTTCCAGATTGTCGAGCGCCTGTTGCCAGTTGCGCTGTTCGAGGAAGAGCAGTCCGAGATTGTAGTAAACCCACGAGTTCGAGCGATCGAGCTTCAGCGCCGCTTCAAACTGCTGCTGTGCTTCCGCGTAAATCCCTTCCTTCATCTGCTCGATGCCGCGTCGCGCGATGATCGACACGCGCAAGTCGTCTGACATGCGCAGGATCTTGTTGTTTGGATCGACTACGACTTCAATCGGCTGCCCGTTAGACTCGAAGTCGAAGTCTTCACTGCGGCCTTCGATGCGCACGGTCGTCTGCTGATTGTCGCCCTCAGCGCGCAGCAGCAGGTCGACCGGCATACGCAAGCTTTCGAGATTCTGCTTGACCGTTCCGCGCGTGCGAAACTTTCCGGAGCGCGTGCGAATGATCTGATATTCGACCGTAAACTCGGGCACGCCCGTGCCTTCAAGCCACTGCGCGAAGAAGTAGCGCAGATTGTCCTGCGAGATTTGTGTCGCCAGTTTCTCAAACTCGTCTATCGACGCATTCTTGCCGCGATAGGTGTCGAGGAACGTGTGCAGCAGGCGATCGAAATTGTCGCGACCGATCGTCTCGCGCAGCATGCGAAAGATCATCGAACCTTTGTAGAAGACGATCGACTGATAAGCGGCGGATTGATCGTCGAGTGCGCTCGGAGCGCGAGCGATCGAGGCTGTTTGTTCAAACGTCAGTGCGCGTTCTTGTTGTTCGCGCTGAGCGGCGTCGAGACCGCCGGCGGTGAGCGTTGTTTCGCGAAATGCGAACGCGCTCCATTCAGCGAGTCCTTGTGACAGCCACGCATCGTCGAACGACTTGAGACCGACCGTTTGACCCCACCACTGGTAAGCAAGCTCGCGCTGGAGTTTTTCTTCCGGCACCGGCCGGGTCGGGTCAAACAGCTTGCTCGACAGGAACACAATTCCCGGACCGGAGTAAGTGTCTAAACTCTCATCGTCGATCTGCACGACGACCAGGCGATTTCCGAAGAGCGGCTTGCCGTATTGTTTCGTGTAAAACTCGAGCACGCGACCGGTCAGCTCGGCATACGCTTCGAGCCGCTTTTCGCTGCCGGGCATTGCGTACAACTGCAATTCGTAACCCTGGTAGCGCAGGTTTTTGTTGATGTACTGCCCGGCTGCGAAGTTTCCAATCAGCACCGGATTGCGATGCACAAACTTGTAACGAACCGCGCCCACTTTCGGATCCGGCTGCCCGACGACGGGATCGTCACTCGTGCCGGCTACCTGTAAACCTGACGGAACAACAAACGTGATGTCCGATGTGGCTCTATCGGCGGCGTAGTCGTGAAATGGAAACCAGCGCGACGCATACATCAGGTACGAGCCTTCAGTGCCGACGTAAGCCAAACGCTTGGTGGCGAGCGGGCCGCCTTCCGGCGAGACCAGTGCGCCACTCCAACGAATGCGCAGCGTCACCGGCTGGTTTGCCGGAACCACCTGGCCCAGGTCGATGCGCACGCTTGGTCCAAGCGCGCCGACGCCGACGTTGTCCTGCACGAAGTTGTCCAGCTTCTTGCCGTCCTTCTCAATGCTCTCGACTTTGAGTGAACCGTTGAGCTCGAACACGACTGAGCGGGTAGCGTCCAGCGGGATAAACGTGACGTCTGCGCCCGCCCGCAGCACGTGCTGTTCGGGGATGATCTGAGCTTCGATACGGTAATGCGTGATATCAAAACGGCTAGCGGCCGGCTGAGGCGCAGGTTGCTGTGCTTTTCCCGCGAGGGCTAGGGTCAGGACGGCCAGGGCCGCCATGAGGCCGATGGGCGTTATTCTCATCATGGCTTTCGGTATTGCGAACGATTATACAGCCGTTCCAAGTGCTAACAGGAATGCGCTGCGAGGACTTTGGATGGCGGTTACCCCCAGTCGGTTGGCTAAAACCATCCATCGATTACGCAGATTGCCCAAATCTCAAAGGCGTTCTGCGTAATCTGTGGATGCCCTTACCCGCCTTGACACTGCTTTGTTCAACACATACATTGTCCATTCTGCGTTGCGCATCCTTGCTCGACTGAGAGCACTATCCACGTTACAAAGGAGTTGATTTCATGAGACGCGTCTCTAAGTTTTTACTTCCCGTCTTTGTCTGCGCGCTCGCTGTTCTCCACGGGCAAGCTCAAAGCACCCGCAGCGTTCGGGTTGATTTCAAAGAAACCACCCTGAAGAACGGCCTCCGCGTGATTACTGTTGAAGATCACTCGGCGCCCGTGATCGCGCTTTCCGTGACCTACAACGTCGGGTCGCGCAACGAGCGCAAAGGCCGCACGGGCTTCGCTCACCTCTTCGAGCACATGATGTTCAAGGGCTCCGAGAACATCGGTTCCGGCGAACACTTCCTCCTCGTCTTCAACAACGGCGGCACCATGAATGGCACCACCAACGAAGACCGCACCAACTACTTCGAGGCGTTGCCGGCCAATCAACTCGACCTGGCCCTCTTCCTCGAAGCCGATCGCATGAAGAGCCTGGCGATCACTAAAGAGAACCTCGATAACCAGCGCAACGCTGTTCAGGAAGAGCGTCGCCTGGGCGTCGATAACCAACCGTACGGCAAGAGCAACGAAGTCCAGCAGGAGCTCCTCTACGACAACTTCGCTTACAAGCACTCGGTGATCGGTTCGATGGAAGATCTCAACGCGGCCACGGTCGAGGACGTTGCGGAATTCTTCAAGATGTACTACGCCCCAAACAACGCCACGCTCGTGCTCGTCGGCGATTTCAAAACCGCTGACGCGCTGGCGAAGATTCGCAGCAACTTCGAGAGTATTCCACGCCAACCCGATCCGCCCGCGGTGGACATGACTGAGCCCCAGCAGAAGGAAGAGCGGCGCGCGAGTGTCGACGACGTGTTGGCGCGTTTTGCACGAATTGACCTGGCGTTCAAAGCCGTTCCCGGAAACACGCCTGACTTCTACGCGTTGCAAGTGCTCAGCGCAGCGTTGCAGGGCGGCCAGAGCTCGCGGCTTTACCAGAAACTCGTGCGTGAGAAGGAGATGGTTACGGGCGTAGGCGGCTTCATTGACGAGAAGCGCGGCGTGGGCGCGTTCTACACGAATGCGACGCTGCGTCCGAACGCGAAGTCTGAAGACGTCGAAGCGGTGATCTACGAAGAGATCGAGCGCCTCAAGAAAGAGCCGATCGCGGAGTGGGAACTTCAGAAAGCAAAGAACACCACTCGCCGCAACTTCATCAACGGCTTGCAAAGCTCGCTTAACCGTGCGGTGACGATCGGCCAGTACGCCGTCTATTACAACGAGCCCAACCTGATCAATGTGCGATTGGACAAAGTTGCTGCGGTCACGAAAGAAGACGTGCAGCGCGTGGCCAACAAGTATTTGGTCAACACGAATCGCACGGTGGTGATCACCGTACCCAAGCCGCAGGCCAAGACCGCGACCGGCGCGTCAGGGCAGTAAAGGAGTTATGAACAATGAGAACCAATAAGTTTCGAAACAACATTGTCGCCGCGCTGATGCTGGTTGCGCTCGTTGCGTCGTTGGCCTTCGGCCAGGGAGGCGCTCCGGCCCAGCAACCGCAAACAACGAAAGGCGCGGTCGTCAAAGGCAAGGCGCC
>DASUOZ010000007.1:0-2265 GCA_036276375.1 Pyrinomonadaceae bacterium
CACCGAGCGAACGATGAACATGCGGCTCGTCAGCGAAGAATTTCCAGGCAGTGTCTACCGTCATTTGCAACACGTCGGCGATGCTCTTATCCCGATACTTGATCTCGAGAGTCTTCGCGTTGTATCGCGCGCCATGACAGACCGGACAAGGCGCATAGACGCTCGGCAGAAACAACAGCTCCACCATCACCCAGCCTTCACCTTCGCAATTTTCGCAACGGCCTTTCGCGACGTTGAATGAGAAACGTCCGGCATCATAACGACGCGCTCGCGCCGCTTTGGTTCCAGCAAAGATCTTGCGAACGTAATCGAAGAGCCCCGTGTAAGTAGCGAGGTTAGAGCGTGGCGTGCGACCGATTGGTTTCTGGTCCACCACGACCAAACGCTTTATCGCTTCTATGCCCTCGGTTATCTGGCCGCCGAGCGTCGCCACCGCCGTGCTTTCGAGTGTTTCACCTTCGTCCTCATCCGGCTGGAGGTGATGGCCCAGTTGCTCCGCGACCAGTTCCACCAAGACCTGACTCACGAGGCTCGACTTGCCCGAGCCCGACACACCGGTCACGGTGGTGAACACGCTTAACGGAAACTCGACGTCGAGATCGTGCAGGTTGTTGCGCGTGACGCCTTTCAATTTCAACCATGACCTGGGCGTGCGCGGTTCACGGAACGGAAGTGAGACTTCACCGAAAAGATGTCGCCGGGTTTGCGATTCTTTTACGCGCTCGAGTCCCGCGGTTGGTCCACTGAAAAGTATTTCGCCTCCGTGCTCGCCAGCCTCTGGTCCAACATCGACAATCCAATCAGCATGACGAATCACGTCGAGCTCGTGTTCGACGACGAAGAGCGAGTTTCCGGAAGTCTTCAACTGGTCGAGCGCCGCGAGGAGTGCCTCCGTATCTGCTGGATGCAAACCCGCGGATGGCTCGTCGAGCACGTAAACGACGCCAAACAGATTGGAGTGAACTTGAGTAGCGAGTCGCAGGCGTTGCAACTCACCGGGCGACAGCGTGGGCGTACTGCGTTCGAGCGAGAGATAACCGAGACCGAGATCGAGTAACACGGTGAGCCGTGCAGCGAGGTCTTCGCAGATTCGCTGCGTCACAATCGCCTTCTCCGGATGATCTGTCTTCAGCTTTCCAAGTCCCGGCGCAGTGCCGTGAGCATACGGGCGTATCACAGTCGCTAAACGCTTGAGTGGCAGCCGCGAGATTTCAGCAATGTCGAGACCTGCAAATTTTACTGAGAGCGACTCGGGACGAAGGCGTTTGCCGTGACACGTCGGGCATTCGGTGCCCACCATAAACTGGGCCACGCGTTTTTTCATGAGCGCGCTGTGGGTGTTGGCAAACGTGTGCAGCACGTGACGCCGCGCGCTTGTGAATGTTCCCATGTAGCTCGGCTCTTCCTTGCGCTTCAGTGCGCGTCGCACTTCGTCTCGATCGTAGCCCGCATAGACAGGCACGCGTGGCTGTTCATCGGTGAAGAGGATCCAATCGCGGTCCTTCTTCGGCAGTTCGCGCCATGGAAGATCGACGTCGTAGCCAAGTGTGGTTAGGATGTCGCGCTGATTCTGTCCGCCCCAGGCAGTGGGCCATGCGGCAATCGCGCGCTCACGAATCGTGAGCGAGTCGTCGGGCACCATCGACTGCTCGGTTACCTCGTAGATTCGACCGAGTCCATGACACGTCGGACACGCACCCTCCGCGGTGTTTGGCGAAAACGATTCGGCGTAAAGAATGGTTTGGCCCGGCGGATAATCGCCGGCGCGCGAGTACAACATCCGCAGCAGGTTTGAGAGCGTCGTGACGCTGCCGACAGACGAGCGCGTGGTTGGCGAGCCGCGTTGTTGCTGGAGTGCGACGGCCGGCGGTAAACCATCGATTTGATCGACGTCGGGCACCGCCATCTGGTGAAAGAGACGTCTCGCGTAAGGCGAAACAGATTCGAGATAACGTCGCTGCGCCTCGGCATAAAGTGTACCGAATGCCAACGACGACTTCCCCGAACCAGACACGCCCGTGAACACAACCAGCGCATCACGCGGCAAATCCAGATTGATATTCTTGAGATTATGCTCCCGCGCACCCCGCACACGCACAAAGCCCGTGAAGTCGGTGTCGGCGGCTTCTGAATGAACGGCAACTCTCTGAACGCTAACGGCCACACGGGGCCTTAAGCAACCCCAGTGCCGACCCGTCTATACTTATTTGGGACGAAGAAGCTAAGGAAGACTAACCACGGATGACACGGAAAAAATCCGGATTT
>DASUOZ010000008.1:0-4564 GCA_036276375.1 Pyrinomonadaceae bacterium
GAGGGAGTTGTTTACAAGACTATCTACGGCGGTTACTGGCGCAGCGTGTTCACGGGTATGGAACACTACCTTTTGCGTTGTGAGCAGGTGTCGAGTTCCGCGTGGGCCGACGACAATCCGCATTCGATTGATTTGCCGATCGCCTATTCCAGCGGCGGTTGGACCACCTCCGGACAGTCGCTTTCTTTCCTACTCAATCGCTCCAGCGAGTGCAGCGAGTAAAAAATCCGCATCAGCGTGTGAGAACGGCATCGGCGGCCGAATTTTTAGTACGTTGTGATTAGGACCGTCAGTGCCGAGCAGTATTCCCTCGTCGCGCATGCGGTTGACGATGTTATCGGCGTCGGTCGTGGCGGGTTCGCGAGTCTTGCGATTTGTTACGAGTTCCACTCCGAGGAAAAGGCCTGAGCCACGAACGTCCGCGATGATCTCGTGACGCCGTTGTAAGTCTCGCAAACCGTCGAGGAGGTGGTTGCCGACGGCGAGGGCGTGCGCCTGGAGTTGTTCTTCCTGGACCACTTGCAAGACCGTTAATCCGATCGCGCAGGAGACGGTGTTGCCGCCGAAGGTGCTGAAAAACTCCATGCCGTTGTCGAAGGAACGTGCGATTTCGGGTGTGGTGATCACGGCGCCGATGGGATGGCCGTTGCCGATCGGCTTACCCAGCGCGACGATGTCGGGAACGACGCCGTAGTGTTCGAATGCCCAGAAGTGCGTGCCGATGCGACCATAGCCGGTTTGCACTTCGTCCGCGATGCAAACGCCACCCGCGCTACGAACGCTTTTGTAGACAGATCTTAAGTAATCCTTTGCCAGCACGATCTGGCCCGCGACACTCGGCATCGACTCCGCAATAAATCCTTTTAAATTCCTCCCCTCCGTTCTCACGCGAGCGACAACGTCAGCTACGTGTTGCGCGTTGTCCCACGGCACTGTATGCACCCACGAGGGCGCGCCGCTGCCGCCCGGTCCGTCGTGTTTGTACGGACTAATATCGATCAGCGTGGTCGTGTTGCCGTGGTAAGCGTGTTCGAGCACGATCAGGTCGTGCGCTTTTGTGTGCGCACGGGCGAGCCTGAGCGCGAGCTCGTTTGCTTCACTGCCGGAGTTGACGAAGTAGCAGACACTCAGCGCATCAGGCAGCGTCGTGGTTAATTGTTCGGCATAAAGGACAATGAGGTCGTGCAGATAGCGCGTGTTGGTGTTAAGCGTGCGCATCTGCTCTACGCCCGCCGCGACCACACGAGGATGACAATGTCCGACGTGCGCGACGTTGTTGTATGCGTCGAGATATCGCCGGCCCTCGTCGTCGTAGAGATACTGCATCTCGCCCCGCACGATCTTCACCGGGTTGCGATAGGCGACACTGAGGTTACGGCCTAATAATTTTTTGCGAGCTTCTAACGTAGCTTGTTTGCTCATGGATTTAGGACACGCGGCAAAGTCTCTTCGATCAAGCGCTGGCTGATACCAAGATATTCATTCTCCGGCTGTTGTGCTTGCTGGTGCGCGGCAATACAAACGCTCATGCACAAACGCCGCCGCACGAGCGGCCACAGCGCATCGATCTCTTCCCGATTCAATTCAAACTCTTCTCGATAACCGGCAATCACCGGCGACGCCGCAGCGTACGGATCCGCCTTACCCAAGATCACATACGCGATCGCAATCGCCAGATCGCCAACCGTGTAGCTGTAAACCACATCGCCAAAATCGATCAGCCCAACCACTTTATCCTCATCAACCAGCACGTTGTAGTCGTTCGCATCACCGTGAACTACACTCTTCCGTAAGCTACTTTTCCAACCACTCCCGCTACTTGCACTCGCCCCATAACGCGACACGAGCTCGCGCAACCATCCCTGCTTAATTTGCGCGCCGTACTTCCCTAACACCTTTTCCCCCTCGGCTAAGTCCCAGTAAAGCGCTCGATGCGCTCCCGGATGATCGAACCCAATCAACGCCCGGCTAAGCCGCCCCAGTTTCCTTCCGAGGTCGCACAGCAACTCCGGCGACTGAGTTTCAACCTTAGCCAGCGGCTTTCCGGGCAGATACGTCAACACTCGAACGAGCCGGCCATCGACAACTTCAATCCGCTTTCCCGAAAGCGCCGGCACCACTCGCGGACAAAATTCCACCCTTCCCGCCAGGTGTTCGAGCATCGCATTCTGCGCTTCCAGCGCTTCCCGCTCCTCATTCGCATTCGCGATCTTCAGCACAAACTTCGCCCCACCACCCGCCGTCAACAAAAAATTCCGGTCACGCTCGCCCGGCAACTCGCCCGCAGTCGCTTGAATCCCGAAACACTTCTCGGCTATAGCTTGTGCAAGATTTCGATCGACAAATTCCACGGAACTCAGTTGGGGGTCTCGCATGCTGCGGCTAATCCTAATGCTGTTCGTTGTGGCTCTGCCAGTCTATTCGCAATCAAGTCCGGGTGCACAAGGGCCCGAGCCCGCATTCTTCAACAATCTGCGTTACCGCCTCGTTGGACCATCACGCGGCGGACGCGTCACCACCGTCACCGGCGTTCCTACCCAACCTCGCACTTTCTACATGGGCGTCGCGAGCGGCGGACTCTTCCGCACCACTGACGGCGGCGCAACCTGGACCGCAATAACCGACGGAAAAGTCCCACTCGGCTCGACCGGCTCAGTCGCAGTCGCCGATTCCGATCCAAACGTCATCTATCTCGGCACCGGCTCCGACGGCGTACGCAGCAACGTCTCAACCGGCCGCGGCATGTACAAATCAACCGATGGTGGCCAAACGTGGAAATTCATCGGTCTCTACAACGCCGGACAGATCGGCGCCGTACGCATTCATCCAAAGAATCCCGATATCGTGTGGGTCGCTGCGGGCGGCGACATCTTCAAGCCAAACAGCGAGCGCGGCGTCTTCAAAACCACTGACGGCGGCCAAACGTGGCGCAAAGTTCTGTTCATCTCCGACACTCTCGGCGCGATGGACGTCGAGTTGCAACCAAAAAATCCGGATATGGTTTTTGCGTGGCTGTCGCGGCTCGAGCGCAAGCCCTGGACCATCATCAGCGGCTCACGCGAAGGCGGCTTGTACAAAAGCACCGACGGCGGCGAAAACTTCATTCACATCGCGACGGGCCTACCCAATGACCTGATCGGCAAAGGCAATATCGCGGTCACCGCGGCGAATCCCGATCGGCTCTACGCCCTCATCGAAGCCAAGCCGGGTGGCGGTTTGTATCGTTCTGACGACGCCGGACAACGATGGACCCTCATCAACACGCAGGGCTCTTTGATTCAACGTCCGTTCTACTACACGACGCTCGGCGCCGATCCCATGAACGCTGACGTCGTCTACGCCGGCGCCGAAGGTTTCTTCAAATCCGTCGACGCCGGAAAAACGTTCACGCCTTTGCGTACGCCACACGGCGACAACCACGACATCTGGATACATCCCGACAACAGTGAAATCATGGTCCAGGCAAACGACGGCGGCGCCAACGTCTCAACTGACGGCGGCCGCACCTGGTCCACGCAGATGAATCAACCGACCGCCGAGATCTACGGCGTCTGGGTCGACAATCAGTTTCCTTACAAACTCTACGGCGCGCAGCAGGACAACACCACGCTCATCATCTCCAGTCAGGCTACACCGTACGCGGTTACTGACTGGCGCACCGGTCCCGGTTGTGAGACCGGCCCAATCATGCCGCATCCGCTCAATCCGGAGATCGTCTACGGCTCGTGCAAAGGCCAGTTTGGCGTGATGAACCTGAAGTCCGGACAGGAGAAGAACTACTGGATCGGCGGGCAGTCGTTGTATGGCAATCCCGCGCGCGATCTCATCTACCGCATGCAACGGGTGTCGCCGATGGCCACGTCGCCACACGATCCGGAGGTGCTCTACTACGGTTCGCAATACGTACATCGCACGCGCGACAAAGGCGTGACGTGGGAGAAGATCTCGCCGGATCTGACGGCGAATCCCGATTGTTGTCAGGGCGTCAGCGGTGAACCCATCACACGCGACGTTACGGGCGAGGAGTTTTACAGCACCCTTTACGCGATCACGGAGTCGCCGCTCGAGAAAGGCGTCATCTGGACCGGCGCCAACGACGGACCGTTTTTCATCACCCGCGACAACGGCAAGAGCTGGACCAACGTCACGCCGAAAGACTTGCCGCCCGGCGGGCGCGTGCAGTTCATCGAAGCCTCGCCGCATCGCAAAGGGTCGGCTTACTACGCCGTCTATCGCTGGCTGCTCGGTGATTACGAACCCTATATCTACCGCACCGACGACTACGGTAAAACCTGGACGCGTTTGACTGACGGCAATAACGGTATTCCCGCCGATTGGCCCACGCGCGTGGTGCGCGAAGATCCGGATCGTGCCGGTTTGCTTTACGCGGGTACCGAGTTTGGCATGTTCATCTCCTTCGACAACGGCGCGCAGTGGCAGTCGTTTCAACTGAACCTGCCAAACGTTCCCGTATCAGACATCAAAGTGCATCGCAAGGATCTGGTCGTCTCCACCCAGGGCCGCGCCATCTGGATTCTCGATAACATCAGCTCATTGCACCAAA
>DASUOZ010000009.1:0-4651 GCA_036276375.1 Pyrinomonadaceae bacterium
GTATTCGTATCTGCTTCTTACGCACAACAGACAGAACAACCGTTAACGTCAGCTAAAGACTCGTTCAGCGGTGTTCAGGATTCTGAGGTCATTGAGCCCGATTTGAAACCACTGGCAATCGACGAGCGGCCTGATCAAAGGTCGATCGCCGCGGTCATGGCAGTCAAAGAAGGCAACAGTCTTTGGCAAAAGGAAAAGTTCAGGCACGCGGCGACAAGTTATCAGCAGGCGATCGATCTGGATGCGGAACTCTATGCCGCGCAGTACAACCTCGGCGCGGCACACCTACGGTTGCAGCAGTATTCTGACGCGGTAGATGCGTTCAAAACAGCGATTTCGCTGAAGCCCGGATGCGCGCAAGCCTGGCAGGGTTTGGGCCTGACACAGTACTACCAGCGGCAATATCAACTGGCGGTCGAGGCGCTCAAGACTGCGCAACAACTCGCGCCCACAGATGCGCGTTTCAGCAACAACCTCGGGTTCGCCTACCTATTCGCCGACAACTTGAACGACGCTATAGCGGCGTTCAGGACGACTCTTGAACTTGATCCCGGATTTATCACGGCCAATAGCGGTTTGTGTGGCGCGTACGCTCTTTCGAGCCGACCTAACGAAGCGATCGCGGCCTGCGAAATAGCGATCAAGACGAGTGCTGCTTCCGCGGTTCCGAAATACTTCCTTGGTTACACCTATCTCGATCTCGACGAGACGCAGAAATCAATTGCCGCTTTCGAGCAAGCTCGTCGTCTCGAGCCACGCACGGGCAGAATTTGGGTCGGTCTCGGGTTCGCGTATTTGAAAGAAAAGAAGTACGACCGCGCGTTGCACCATTTTGAACGTGCGAAAGAGTTGGACCCGAAGTCTGCGGATGTGTTTGCCGGAATGGGCGCAGCTTACGCGCAAATGAAAAAATTTGATCTGGCGGAAGCAGCGTTGCGCGAGGCGTTGACGCGCGACCCCGACAACCCCGTCAACCATTTCAACCTGGCCATAGTTTGCTTGCAGCGCAGGGACCGCGAGTGTGCGATGACGCAGTACAACTACCTCAAGTTGAACAGTGATCAGTTAGCCAAATCACTGTTCACGAAGATGTACGGCGACAAAGTAGTGGACGTAACCGCATTTGGAAACAAGCCCCGTCCTTGATCGACGCGGCGGGCGATTATTGAGTGTTAATCCGGTCGTGCCGCGGCAAGCCCGACGAGGCAGTTTAAATGCAGGAAGGGACGCAGAAGGTAGTAGACAGTCTCTTCGACAGTGAATACCGCGCCGGCGTCGTTGCGAAAGGCAGGACCACTCTCCTCGATCTTCGTCTCCAGGATCTCACGCGCTTCGACAGACTCGGCGCCGCTGCCGAGAATTCTTTCAACCTCCAGAGCGTCGGGGCGACGACTGATGGTTATCGTCATACTCGGAAGCGATTGTTTGGTGACGACTATAGAATCGGTGGCGCTGAGTTGATAGTCGAGTCCGCCGGTCTTGATTCTGAGATCCTCAAGCCGGTTCATCTCTTCAACCACATTTCTGACCAGTTGTTTTAGATCGTCCCAAACCGCGGCTGAATCTGCCGGTTCCGTCATAGTCGACCTGCGAGCGACCCCGAGGATAGTTCGAGCAATCTCACAGTGCGGAAAGCGTTGTCAGAAATACGCGCTACAAATGTCCATGGTGAGACACTCTGAGGCGGAAGTGTCTCAGGATGGAACATATGTGAAAACTCGGACAGCGCGGGGCGCGGCCTGCGGCCTAATCAAGAGTCGTCGTCAACGCCTTGTAAAAATCGATCCGCACGTCGACTGGGCCGTCGATGCGCCTGCCGGTCTTCTCAATGTGGTCGACTATGTCTTTGTTGCGAGCCTTTGGAAACCGCGCGTGAATGAGTGCGGCCTCGGCCGCCACGAGCGGCGCAGCCATTGAAGTACCACTCCAAACACCGTAAAGCCCGCCGGGAACTGCGCTCGTGATTCCCTGCCCGGGCGCAGCGACCGCGATCCACGATCCACGGGTCGAGAAACTGGCGAGTTTGTCTTTGGAGGTTGACGCGGCGACGCCGATGAGACCGTCGACGTTTTCCGCGGCCGGATACTCTTCGGTGAAATCACCACCGTTTCCGGCAGCGGCAACGATCACGAGGTTGGGTTTGCCTACTGGAAAATCGTTGTCATCAGACGTCGGGTCGTCGTCGCAGGCGCGCTCCAGCACTCGTTTCAAAAGCCGTGTGCGCCGCAGTGTGCTGAGACTCAGATTGATTACGTCCGCACCGTCGTGCGTTGTCGGGTTGCCGTCTGGATCGATAGCGAACGCCAACGCTTCCGCCAAGACCCACGTGTTGCCGATTCCTCTATGATCGAGCACGCGAATCGGAATGATCTGTGCGGCCGGCGCCGCGAGTGCTATCAGTCCCGCAACGTGGGTTCCGTGGCCGTACGGTCCAACACTCAAACTGCCGACTTCGCTCGGATCTGTGTCCATGTCAACGAAGTCAAAGCCCGGCAGCAGTCTGCCCGCGAGCGCGGGATGCGACGTGTCAACGCCCGTGTCCAGCACAGCGATCCGCACGGGTTGTCCGTCTGCGCGGAGGCCGCGGTTGATCGCGTGAGCCTGGGGGAGGCGAATCACTTGCGGCGCCCACTGCGTGGTGTAAGTTGACTGATCGCCGACGCTCCACCCGTTGCCGACGCTCCAACCATTGCCGCCGCCTTCGGGCGGGCGCTCGATGAAGTTTGGCTCCGCGATCGCGACGCGACTGTCAGACTCGAGTTGACTGACCCGGCCTTCGACTGTCGCCTTGTCCGTGACTCGCAGACGATAGATCGGTCGCGAACCAAACTGATCGAGGGGATTCGGATCGAGATTGTACTCTGCGGCGACTGCGGCGAGATGCGCAGTGCTCGTTAGTTTTACGAGAACTTCGCCGGGAATGAAATCCTCGTCATCGGACGCGTAAGTGACCGCGCGTGGTTTATCACCAACAGCTAAAAAGATGGCTGCTGCAAAGAACACCAGCAGCACAAACGAAATCCTGAGACTCTTTGGCATGATCGGCTTCTCTGAACAGTCTGGGCGTTAGAAGCGCCGGAAAATAGTTTCCTGCTTAGATTTTCAAACCGCAATCAGCAATGTCGGGGCAAAGGTTGTGCCGTCTGGGGTGCCGGGTATTCTACCAGTGTCCGACCAAAACGAAAGGGGACCAGAAGAAAGGATGCGTTTTTTGCGCCAACATTCTTATCTGCGCCGCACGCAGACTGGCGGATAACGAGCGGCCGGTTTTCGTTTCCTGATAGAAATCGACCATCAACTGGTCTGTTGTTTCGTCGTCAACCATCCACAAACTCAACAGCACCGAGCGCGCGCCCGCCGAGAAGAAACCACGCGCGAGGCCGATGAGCTCGTCGCCCGGCGCGACGACGTTCGCGCCCGTCTCACAGGCGCTCAGCGTGACGAGCGAGTTGTTGAGCTTGAGGCTGTACGCGTCGCGAACCGTGAACCAGCCATCGGCGAGCCGCAGGGCGGAGAACAAGGGATTGTCCGAGCGAAACTGTCCATGACACGCGAGGTGCACAACGTCAGCCGCGGCTGAGTTTTGACGCAGCGCTGCGGCGGTGGCGGCCTCACCGGTGAAGGCGTGCGCCTTCGGGAAAACTTCAGTCAAGGTGTGAATCTCGTTGGCAATCCGCGGTGTTTGTTCGTCTGAGACGCCCATCAGCAGAGCTTGATTCAAGCTGTGCTCGCCGCGCTGGAGACACTGTTGCAGGATTGCGGCGCTCGGCGCGTAAGAGATCTCGCAGTGTTCGATCAGATACTTTTCACCATCGTGCAGCGCGTGAAAAGGCAGGTAATGAAGCGCGCCGTAAGGCACGACGACCAGCTTTCGTCTTTCGAGGATCGGTTTCAGCGGGTGAACCAGCCGATCGTGCAATAGGCGCAGGTGAACGTTGATCCTTTCCGTGAGCGTTTTGAGGTGCCTGCGGATCGATGGTGACCCGAAACGCAGCGTCTCGATTTGGAAACGCACGGCACTTAACGGCTCGGCGACCGCCGCCAGCGAGGCCAGATTGCGTGCAACGCGTACTTCGTCGCGGGTCACCACAAACGCCAGCAACTCGTCGCCCAACGCCGTGTATTCAACCAGCGCATCGTTTTCACTGAGCTGTTGCTGGAGCCGTTCAACGTTGAACGACTGGAGCGCCGAAGACACGTTCTCGCGGCGGTGCTGAAGCTGACGAGTGATCTCGAGCACCTTGCTTTCGCGCCGGCGTAGCTCGTGCTGCAACTGCTGCTGCGACTCACCTTTTAGCGGACGACCGTTTGCCGGTTGATTGATCTCCTTGTAGAGATAGTTCAACTCTTCACGTAATTCGCCGATCTGCCTGAGCAAGCCGGCCTCGAACACGTCGCGCGGTTCGATCAAATGTTCGGCGCCGAGACTGTCTACGAGCGCACGCGAACGACCACTCTCAACCAGCGCCAACGCTTCCGGCAGTCGTTTATCTCCAGCCGCAAGACAGATCCTAACGAGCTCGTTGTATGGAACCAACTTGTTCGCGAAGAACGCTGTTTTGAACTCTTCGCCGGGCAGCGGCGCACGCAGTTCTTCCGTGACGGCAATCGCGTTGCGAAAGTGCCGTTCCGCGGCTTCAGTTTCTCCTTT
>DASUOZ010000010.1:0-3824 GCA_036276375.1 Pyrinomonadaceae bacterium
ATCACTGCGCCGCCGAAGAGCCCCGTTTCCTCCGCAATCGCCGCGTATACGTAGTCGGAGTCGGCAATCGGAATCACTTCCGGAAACCCGAGACCGAGGCCTCTGCCGCTGGCGCCGCCTGAGCTAATGCCCCACGTCGCCTGCGCGGGTTGAAAGGCGAGTTTGTCGAACCAGATATCGACGTTGACCGTCCTCTGCATCGCCGGACTCTGCTCGGCGAGCTCTTTCAGTTTGGGATTTTCGTTTAAGGCTTCCTGGTACTCTGTCTTCCACCACGACACTTCGGGCGACGGCGGATCGAAACCGTCGAGCCACAGGTGGAAGCGCTGTTGAATGCGTGCCGGCAGCGCCGCACTGATCGGCCGCGCGATCGTCGGCAATAACGGCACCGATTCCTGCACGTCACGCGGCAGCGCGCCGACAACCAAAATGCTGATCACCAGGAATACCGAACCGACGAACAGCAGCAACTGCGGCCAGCGACGCACCGCGACCAGATACAGCGTCGTGTAAGCGCCACTGAAGATCAGCATCTGGCCGAAGTCTTTGAGCGCGAAGAAGGGAACGAACGGCAGTATCGCCATCACGAGCAGCGGCACGATGTCGCGCGCGCGCGGGATGCCCCAATATGTTTCCGATAAATCTTTATAACGCGCGGTTAGAATGCCCGCGAAACCGACGAGGAAGGGAATCTTCGACGGTTCCCACGGCGTCATGTTGCCGAGGGCTTTACCGGCGCTGGAAGTCACGACCGCGATCGCCAGCGGCAGCAATGTAAACAAGACGATGATGAAACTGTTGCGCTGTAGCCAGAGCAGAAAACCGTCACGCGAGCACAAAAAGTAAGCGGCTGCGAAAGTAAAAAACGAAAAGATCGGAATCCACGTGTAGCTCGAGGTAAGCGCGTTCCACAGTGAGTAAGTGGATTCTTTCTTCGGTAACTGATCGATATCGATGGGCTGTGCTGGCGTCGGTGGTAATCCCATCAACTGCTTCTTGACGGCATCGTAGTTCTCCATGATGTAGCGCGTGCGCAGCGCCTGCATCTTTTCTTCGCGCGCCGCCGCTTTGTTGCGCGCGTTGTACTCCGGATCGCTGTAGAGCCGGTACTGAATCAACATGCCGAACGCAAACAGCAGAATCGCGGTCGTGAAGAGCACCCAGTTGCCGATGAACTTCTGGCTGCGCGACAACCAGATCGCCAGTACCATCAACGGCAGAAACATCAGCAGGTCGCGCACCGCGCCGATGACTGATGTTTCGTAACCACGCAGAAGACCCGCGCGATGAATCGCGATGTAACCCGTGATCTCGAGACCGAGAATCAACAGGATGATCAGCAGATGTGACGAGGCGCGGTTCTTCATCTTCTGGAAGTTAAATTCCGCGGCGCCGGCGGCGTCATTCGGGTGCCGCTGAAATAGCCCAAATCACGTGCTTTCAAAACGAGCGCGGCGGCGATCGGCGCGGCCGAGCGCGAACCGTAACCGCCGCCTTCAACGATCACGGCCATCGCGAGCGTCGGACGTTCGAGTGGCGCGATGCACAGGAACCAGCCGTCGATCCGCGGGTTCTCCTGGTCCATGATGATCTCGTCGTACTCGCGAATGATGTTGCCGCGATTGTCGCGTTCGACTCTATGACGTGTCTTTGGTTCACCTGTTTTCGGGTCATAAACGGGTACGACTTTTTGCGCCGTGCCTGTTTTGCCGCCCGTGCTGATGCCAGCCGCCTTCACCGGCGCGAAAACCCCGCGCGCCGTCCCGCTCGGACCACCAGTAACGAGTCCCATGATCGAACGCATACGGGCTGCGGCCGCGGGCGTCATCACCTGGTTGTAAGGTTGTGGCGCTACGTTATATTCGATCTTCGGCTTCATCAACTTGCCTTCGACGTTGGCGATCGCAGCGGCCGCGAGCGCCATCTGAAGCGGCGTCATCTGTCCGGCGTAACCCTGGCCATACCCCATCAAAGCGAGATCGTACCTGGTGACTTGTTTACCGGTGACGATCGTCGATTGTCTTGGTGCGAGCGCTCGTTTCACGGCGTCGGTACTCGCGTCCCAGAGCTCTGGTTCTTTGCGGCCTCGCAATGCTTCTGACGGTGTGTCGTAACCACCGATGCCCAGCAACTGCGCCGCTCGTTTAAGACGTTCCTGTCCCAACTTGACGCCCATCTGCGCGAAGTACTGGTTACAACTGACTTCGTAAGCGTGATCGATGCCTATCTTGCCGTGTACCTCGCTCGGGCCGGCGTCATCGAAGATTACGTTCGCGCCGGGCGCGGCGTAGTAACCGGCGCCGCTGCAAGTGAACTCGGTATTCTGTTCGCCGGCGAGAAACGCGGCAGTCATCGTCACCGTTTTGAATGTCGAACCGGGAATGTAATAGGCGCCGAGTGCGCGGCTGACGAGTGGTTTGTCGCGTTCGTTTGCTTCGAGACGAATCCACGTCGCTTCGTCGCTGACTTCCTTCAGGCTGTAAGACGGCTCACTGTAAAGCGCGAGCACTTCGCCGTTCTGCGGATTGAGAATCACCACCGCGCCGTGCTTGCCCTTCAACTGGTCCATCGCCGCTTGTTGTAACGCGCGATCGATCGTCAGGCGCACGTCCTGGTTACCTTTGAAATCGACTGGCTCGCCGCGAACCACGGCCAACGCTTCCGGCAACGCGCCGCTCTGAACACCAAACAACGCGCGCTCCAATCCCGGATCGCCGCGATCGGAGCCAAACAGATGGGCCATCGCCTGGTCCATCGGATACTCGCGTTGAATGTCGCCGGCCGAATCGCGCTTGTAGTAAGCGAGTGGCTGATCGAGCCGGCCACTGCGATCGAGAATCCAGCCGCGCAGCGTCGACTGCGATAGACGGCGCACGCGCAGGTCCTTGTAACTCAACTGCTGAAACTTCTCGTTTTGTTCGGCGGCGTACCTGGCCCAGTAGATGTGAAACGAGAAAAGACCGATTGCGAGCATTACGAACAACCAGCGCAACACACGCAGGCCGCGATTCGTCGAAGACGAACCGAGTCGTTTCCTGACTGCTTTGGGAAGATCGTCGCGAACGGCGGTGGTTTTCGCGCTGGTGCTGCGGCGGTTGCGAATCAGGCTGAGCAACAGCAAAAGGATCACGAGCGCGAAACCGCCGACGTAGATCAGCGTGAACAGCGCGGGTGTTCTTTCCGGCACGTGGGGAGTGGCGACAGGAGACGGCGTGGGAGATTGAAACAGGAGAAAGAAGAGTAATGTCGCTAAGTTCATCTAGATTCTAATACTACTCACTCTTGCGCAATCTTACTTCAACGTCGCCAAATCCAATTACGTCACCGTCTTCGATCGCTCTTGATTCACCGTAAGCAATACGTCTGCCGTTAATGTAGGTGCCGTTGGTTGATCCGGTGTCGGCCACGAGGAGTGTGCCTTCGCCAGTCATCAACAAAGCTCCATGAATCTTCGAAACGCTGGCGTCGTTGAGCATCAACTCGTTGTCGGAAGCGCGTCCTACGTTTAGCCGTTTGCCGCCCGGCTTGAACACTAATGGTACTTCGCGTGTTCCGTTTTGCTGCGTAACCCGCGCGATGACCTCAATGTCGGGCATCGGCGGCGCGCCGCTGGGGATTGAAACGCCGGCTTTTGCCGCACGTCGTTCTTCGTCCTGGCGGCGCAGGTCTTCTTCAAACTCGCCGAAGGTTGGGTCAACCGAGATGCCGCTCGTGAAGATGTCGACTTCCGCTTCGACGTCGACGGGACCAAGCGTGCGATAGCGATGGTCGTTGATGTGATCGATCGCGGCGGCGAGAACTTCGTTCTTGAGTTCGCCCAGGAT
>DASUOZ010000011.1:0-2116 GCA_036276375.1 Pyrinomonadaceae bacterium
CCAGTCGCAATATGGAAAGCCCGGTCGTGGCGTCGAAGCCGACGTATTTCGCGAGGAGTTGTTTGCCGTCTGGTCCAATCACTGACACATCGGGCGGATCGGCGATGCGGAATTTGAAGTCGGGCCAGTTGGATGCGTTGAACGCTTGCGAAAAACCTGGCGGCGCAAATTCGAGGTTGGCTTCAGGCAGCCAGGCAGCGATGGTCTCTCCGTCGTCCATTGCGAGGCCGGCGATGACGTTTGTGTGCACGTCGTCCATCAGATCAACCGGCGTCTGAACGCCCGCGAGTGCCTGCACTTGTTGTTGAGAGCGAAGCAACAGGCGAAACATTTTCAGGCCATTCAAACGGTGAACAATCGTGACTACCTGCGGTGCGGCGCGCCGTTGCGTAACGCGCACCTGAGGAGCAGGCTTCTTTTGTGACGAAGCCGGCGTCTGGGACATTGTCACCGAACATGACAACACCAGGGCTACGGCTGTCAGTATTGCTTTGAGCTTTCCAGCAGACATCTTCTTTGCGCTATTACCAGGCGCCTTTCGCCGCAAATTTGTTTGCGTTTGTGAGCACCCGTTGAGAACCGAAGCTGACAGTTGGGAACGCGATCGTGCGCGCGTTGCCACGGCCATCGTCGAGTGAAACTTTCAGCGACTGTGACGACGCCTCGATCGGAAACACAGCCGTCGTATCAACCGCGGGGTGCGTGTTGCTGACAACCGGAGCGCGCTCGCTACTGAAGTCGATCGCGCTGACGGTTAGTTTCGGTTTGTTCGCGGTCGGAGCACGCCAAACCGTTCGTGGCGGCGTCGTCGTGTTGTCAGCCAGAGTTGGAATTGTCTCACGTCCGTGTGCCAGCGAACTCGCCTCCCGGTTGTTAGGTTCTTCACGCTGGCTCGGCTCTGCGACCCGCGGCGGTGCTTCCGCGATTTCCGGCGGTTGTGGTTGTTTATGCGTGCGCTGCCAAACGACCGTCGCACCGACTCCAAACACGACCAGCACGGCCGCGGTCGCCAGACCTCTCACTGCAAAAGTCCGGAAACGAAAGCTCGGTTCCTGCGCATCGGCGGCGAGTCGCGCGCGTAAACGAAAATCAAAATCCGCCGGCGCGTTTACGGTTCCGAGACTGCCGACGATCTGCCGCAGCTTCGCTTGCTGCCGCTGAAAGGCACGACAGTCAGCACATGATTGTAAGTGCTCGACAGTACCGGTGCTGAAATCTTCGTTCAGCGTCAGCTCCTCGAGCTCGCGGCGAACAGGCCCACATCGTTTATCTCTCATAATTACCTCGTCTACAAATAAGCCCGCATCTTCTCGCGCAGAAATCCTCGGGCGCGGCTGATTCTCGACTTCACTGTGCCTTCGCTCGTTTCCAGAATCGCGGCGATCTCGTAGTAACTGCGGCCGTCCACATCGCGCAGAATCAGCGGTGCGCGATATTTTTCGGGCAGTGTGCCGATTGCTCTTTGCACGGCGTTTCGACGTTCCGCGTCGACGAGTTCCGAGTCTTGCAACGGGCGGCCGTCGGGCGGATTCAACTCCCTGGGTTCGCCGCCGTCGCTCGCTTGAAAGAACCCGTTTAAGGACACGAGCTTGCGCCGTTTTCGTTTGCGCAGTTCGCTGATCGCCAGGTTAGTCGCGATGCGATAGATGTAAGTCGAGAATGCATAACTCCGTTGGTAACGGTCCCTTGCGCGATAGACCCTGACAAAGGTTTCCTGAGCCAAATCAACGGCGCCGTCGTAGTCGCTGGTCATGCGATAGATGTAGCTCGTGATCTGGTTCCGGTAACGGTTGACTAACTCAGCGAAGGCGTCCTGGTCCCCGCTTCGGGTGGCTTCCAGCAGGGCATGATCGGAGGTCGTGTCCTCCAGTGTCTCTTGCTGCAAGCCTGGCGCGAAAGCCAGCTCATCGATGGTAGTCAACGTGTTCATCAGGCAGGCAGGCTCGAAAAATTGGCCGACGGAACGGTGATTATAGCCACACCGGGGCGTCAACCGACAGGTATACACGCGCCTCTCCGCTCCCGGTTCCGCAAAGAAGGCTTGGTAAAGGCTTTATGGTTACGCCGCAGGCGTTCGCTAATTCCAGCCCAGGGTTGCTTCAACCCTGGGGAAACG
>DASUOZ010000012.1:0-7182 GCA_036276375.1 Pyrinomonadaceae bacterium
CAGTGTAGCTACTGACCACACCGAGTAACCACAACACCAACAGGATCACAAAAATCGTCCAAAGCATTTCTTATTCCTCCTTTTGTCAACCACGCCACGAATTTTCGTTGTACAAAAGCAATCGAGAGAGGGAAGTGCAACGAGTATGCCGTTTCCGGATCGCGCCTTTTTTCGGGAAAATCCGTGTTCCTGCGTATTGAAATGTGGCAGTCAGCTTAAATCCGTGATCGTTTTTCATCTTCCGCTGGACTAATCGCGACAGGGGCTGGTAAAGTGACGCTTGCGTTCACATGTCGGTGAACGCATGGGAGTTTTACGAACATCTCAGTTCGGTCTGGTCCTTCCTTTCGAAGTTCCGACGCTTCTCCTACAACCCCGATTCTTTGTGTTTTCGAAATAAGTATTCACGCGCCACCCGCAACCCCGCGGAGGCCCGTTCTGGAGGTTTTTTGTATGCCCACCCCCACGCCCCGAGTATCCGTTCGTACTCGACGAGTGGCATTGGCTTGTTTGGCAGTAGTTACGTTCTCCCTGGTAATCGCAGCTTCAATCGTCACTTATCAGCGCCGCCAGCCCCCGGTGCAGAGGATTAACTATTCGCAACTTTATTCGCTGGCGGAAGCCGGCGGCGCGGCTGCCTTACAGATCGAAGGCGAGACGATGACGGTCACTCGTGCCGACGGTTCGATTGTCGAAGCGACTGTCACCGGTGAAGCGCCGCAGAACGACGTGGTGCAACTGTTTCGCAAGCACAACGTGCCGGTTGAGTTTCGGCCGTTGCAGCCGGGACTGCTCGTCAGTGTTTTGAACTATCTGCTTCCGGTGTTGACGCTCGGTTTAATCGGCGTCGCCGGGTGGCGGATCTACGCCAGTATGAGCGGCCGCGGGTCGTTTGCGCTCGAGGATCACAATGGCCGGCAGACGGTCGGTTTCGACGACGTGGCTGGTGTCGAGGAAGCCAAGGCGGAACTGACGGAGACGATCGAGTTCCTGCGCAATCCGGAGCGCTTCAGCCGTCTCGGCGGACGCATTCCGCGCGGCATTTTGCTTTACGGACCTCCGGGAACGGGCAAGACGCTATTGGCGCGTGCCGCAGCGAAGGAAGCCGGTGTTGCGTTTCTAGCAGCGTCGGGATCGAGTTTTCAGGAGAAGTTTGCGGGACTCGGCGCGGCGCGTGTACGTCATCTGTTTGCGAAAGGCCGCAAGCTGTCGCCGTGCATCATTTTTATCGACGAGGTCGACGCGCTCGGCCGCCAGCGTGGGCGCGGCGGCGATTCTGCTTCAGCCGATCAGGATCAGACGCTGAATCAGTTGCTCGTGGAAATGGATGGATTCGATCAGTCGAGTGCGGTGGTCGTTATTGCTTCGACGAACCGTCCGGACATTTTGGACAAGGCCCTGACGCGTCCCGGGCGATTCGATCGCGAGATCGCAGTCGACCTGGCTGACGTTGGTGGACGCGAAGCGATCCTTAACGTTCACGCACGCAACCTTAAACTCGAGGACGGCCTCGATCTCCAGTGGATCGCTCGTGGCACTCCGGGTTTTTCGGGCGCTGAGCTGGCAAACCTGATGAATGAAGCCGCAATCGCGGCGACGCGCGACGATGCAGCCGCCATTGGTCGCAAGCACATCGAGCTTGCACGCGATCGTATTCTGATGGGCGCCGAACGACAGGGCTTCATGATGGACGACGAGGAGCGTTATGCGACCGCCGTTCACGAAGCCGGACACGTCGCGGTTGGTTTGGCGGTGGAGAACGGCGACCCGATTCACAAGGTATCGATCCTGCCGCGTGGACGAGCGCTGGGCGTGACACAGTCGCTGCCGGAGCGCGATCGCTTCATGAAGAAGCGTGAGTACCTCGAGGATCAGATTGCGTTGTTGCTCGGTGGCCGTGCGGCCGAGCAGGTGCTGTTGGCGACTATGACGGCGGGCGCTTCAAACGACATCGAGCGGGCGGTCGAGATCGCGCGGAAGATGGTGAGCGAGTTTGGCATGAGCCGTTTGGGGCCGATTCATTTGGGAAGTTCGGATCAGCCGATCAGCCAGAACCTGCTCGACCGGATCGAGGAAGCCACGAACGACCTGATCAATTCGCAACTCGAGCGCGCGTGCGCGATCGTGACTGCGGAGAAAGAATCGATCGGACGGCTGGTCGAACTCCTGATGGAGCGCGACACGCTCGACGCTGACGAGATTCTGAGCTGTTTCCGCAACAGCCCAAACGTCCGCGCAGCCTAATACTAATTGCCACAAAGAGGCACAAGAAGCACAAAGATGTGTCCCTCACACTCTCTTTCTTGTGCTTCTTGTGCCTCTTTGCGGCTTCAATGAGCTAACGCGTCAGGATGTTCGGAGATTTCCCGCACGGCGCGGCTGCGTCCGGGCGTGGTCACTAAGGCCACCCCGGCAAAGATTAGTAACGTCGCAATCCCGGTGCGTGAATTCCAGCGTTCGCCGAGTACCAGCGGCGCGAACCCAAACGCAATTAGCGGTTGCAGGTAGATGTAGCTCGCCACCGTGCCTGGAGACACGTGCGTCAGGGCCCACGCGTTGAGGTAGTAAGCGCCGACCGTCGGCAAGAGAATAATCACCCCAACCAACAGCCACGTGTTCCAACCAATGGCGCTGAGGTTTTCGTTTCTGAACGAAATAAAGCCTAACGGCGCCACCATTAGCGCACTCAGTACGAAGATCCACGTGATCACGTTCAGCGCGCCGTAACGCTCGAACAGACGTTTCGAAATCACGATATACGCGGCATACAAGAGCGCATTCGCTATCAACAGCAGGTTGCCAACCGTTGTTTCCGGCGTTAGCTGGGCGTTCGCCGGATTGATGAGATAGACGACACCCGCGCAGGCTACCGCGATCCCGAGCAGGCGCTTCAGCGACCAGTCATCAAAACCGACCAGAATACTTACGAACAGCGTAAACACGGGAATCGTCGCGGTCAGCAACGCAGCGTTGATGACCGTCGTCAGCGACAATGCTTTGACGTACAGAAGCTGATTGCCGACCACGCCACTCAAGCTGCAAATCACCAGCAGGAGAAAGTCCCGGCGCGGCATTCTGAGCAACGGTTTGAGTTGACGTTGTAACAGTGAGAACGCAATGGCGGCGCCCACAAGACGACACGCGACCAGGCCGGTAACGGAGATCGAGCGCAACACGATCTTGCCGATGATGGGCCAGGTGCCGAAAAGGATCTGTACTGCGATGAGCGCGAGGTGAGGCCGGAATCGATTGCTCATACCACGAGGTAGAGCGGGTTTTCCAGAATCTTCTTGAATGTTTGCAGGAACTTCGCGCCGGTTGCGCCGTCGATGATGCGATGATCGCACGACATCGTGACGCGCATGATCTGCCGGATGACGACCTCGTTGTCCCGCACGACGGGCTTCGGTGTCATCGCGCCCACGGCCAGAATCGCGCCCTCAGGCGGGTTGATCACGGCCGTGAACTCGTCGATGCCAAACATGCCGAGGTTGCTGATCGAGAACGTCGCTCCCGTGTATTCCTCAGGCTTCAGACGCTTCGAGCGCGCACGTTCGGCGAGCTCACGTACTTCCGCCGCAATCTGGCTCAACGACTTCTGATCGGCCGCGCGCACGACGGGCGTAATTAGTCCGTCCTCGATCGCCACTGCCACACCGATATCGGCGTGTTCGTAGTAGCGAATAAACTTCTCCTGGAACGACGCATTAACTTCCGGATGTTGCATCAACGCCGCCGCGGTGACTTTGATGATGATGTCGTTGATGCTGATCTTCAGATCGGGATCGAGCGCGTTGATACCGCGACGCATTTCGGCGGCGCGATCCATCTCGATGTCGGTCGTGAGAAAGAAATGCGGCACCGGCCCGAGCGACGTAACCAGGCGTTTGGCAATCGTCTGGCGAATCTGCGTGGCCGGCTCGTCGCGGTAGGCTGACGCAGCGGCTACGGCCGCCGGTTGAAACTGAGCGGGCTCAACTGCCCGTGGATATCGTTGCGGCGCCGTCGCGGCCTGCGGTTGGCTGAGCGCGGCTTCGATGTCTTTCTTGATGATGCGTCCGCCGGGTCCACTCCCTTGCACCGAACGCAGATCGAGACCTGACTCCGCGGCCATACGCGCGGCCAACGGAGACACGACCAACCTGCCGGATGGCGGAGCCGGTGCAGGAGCGCTTGCCGTCTGACGTCCATTGGCTGCCGTTCCCGCGGCAGCGGCTTGCGCTTGTGGCGGTGCGGGTTGTTCGGCCGGTTCTGCCGCAGGGGCCGGAGGCGGTGGTTCGGGTGCTTTCTGATCAGGTGCAGGTGCGGCAGCCGGTGCTGCTGAGAGCAGGGAAGAAATGTCTTCGTCCGCGGTGCCGATGATAGCGATCAGATCGCCGAGCGGCGCTGACTGTCCCTCGTCGATGATAATCTTGCGCAGGACGCCCTCTGCCAGCGCCTGCATCTCCATCGTTGCTTTGTCGGTGTCGATTTCCGCGAGCGGCTCGCCCATGGCGACCTTGTCGCCCTCTTTTTTCAGCCAGCGCGCGATTTGTCCCTCCTCCATCGTCGGGGAGAGCTTCGGCATGATTACCTTGGTTGCCATCCGGCGGTCCTCAAAAATGTCAGCTAATCGAGATAAGAAACTTCACGCACAGCAGCGATGATCCTGTTCACGTCCGGTATAGCCAGGTTTTCCAGGTTCTTCGCGTAAGGCATCGGCACGTCAGCGCCCGAGACGCGTTTGATCGGAGCGTCGAGATGATCGAAAGCGCGCTCCATGATCTGCATACTGATCTCGGCGGCGACTCCGCAAATCGGATGCGACTCTTCCGCCACGACAACTCGATTCGTCTTCTTCACTGACTCGACGATCGTGTTGATGTCCAGCGGTCGAATCGTGCGCGGGTCGATCACTTCACAGGAAACGCCTTGCTGTTCGAGCTGTTCCGCGGCTTTCAAAGCCACCGGCACCATCAAGGAACGAGCGACGATCGTAACGTCGGTTCCCTCGCGTTTGACGTCGGCGACGCCCAGCGGAATGGTGAAATCGGGATCGTCGGGCACTTCGCCTTTGTTGCCGTACATGCGTTCCTGCTCGATGAAGATCACGGGATCGTCGTCGCGAATCGCCGATTTCAGAAGGCCTTTGGCGTCGGCGGGTGTTGAAGGCATCACGACCTTCAGTCCCGGAAAGTACGCGTACCACGATTCGAGCGCCTGCGAGTGCTGCGACGAAACCTGAAACGCCGAACCGCCCGGGCCGCGAAACACGATGGGAATCTTGAACTGTCCGCCCGACATGTAAAGCATCTTCGCGGCGGAGTTGACGATCTGATCCGTGGCCAGAATCGAGAAGTTAAACGTCATGAACTCGACGATGGGCCGCAAACCGACCATCGCCGCGCCGACGCCGAGTCCGGCAAACCCGAGCTCGGTGATCGGCGTGTCGATCACTCGCTTTGGTCCAAACTCGTTCAGCAGTCCTTTGGTGACTTTGTAGGCGCCATCGTAGGCGGCCACTTCCTCGCCCATGATGAAAACTTTTTCGTCGCGGGCCAGTTCTTCCCGGATCGCCTGGTTAAGCGCTTCGCGTATGGTGATAGTCGACATGTGCTATTGATTTTTGTTCCCGGAAGGATCGATTGGATTCGCGTAGACGTCGGTGTAGAGCTCTTCGGGATCCGGCAACGGGCTCTCGTCGGCGAAGCGATACGCGTCTTCCACTTCCTCGCGTATTTTCTTGTCGAGCTCGTCGAGACCGTTCTGATCGATCACTTTTTCTTCGAGTAAGCTGGCGGAGAAGAGTTTGATCGGATCGCGTTCCTGATACTTCTCGATCTCGGCGCGCGTGCGGTAGTTGCCCGGGTCGGACATCGAGTGGCCCATGAAACGGTAGGTACGTATTTCGAGCAGCGTCGGTAACGACTGCTGGCGCCCACGGTCAACTGCCCGGAGCACGGCTTCGCGCACCGCGAGCACGTCCATGCCGTCGACGAATTCCGACGCCATCTCGTACGCGCAACCCTTCTGCGCGATGTCGCGCAGTGACATGGCGCGGGCGAGCGAAGTGCCCATGCCGTACTGGTTGTTTTCGCAGATGTAGATACAGGGAAGTTTCCAGAGCTGCGCCATGTTCAGCGACTCGTGAAAGGCGCCCTGGTTCACGGCGGCTTCGCCGAAGAAGCACAGTGTTACCTGGTCTTTGCCCTGGTACATCGAAGCGAATGCCGCGCCGGTTGCGAGTGGGATCTGCCCGCCGACAATGCCGTGCCCGCCGAGAAAGCCGAGGTCTTTGTCAAACATGTGCATTGAGCCGCCCTTGCCTTTGGAGCAGCCGGTCGCTTTGCCAAACAGCTCGGCCATGATCGACCGCGCAGACATGCCTTTTGCGAGCGCGTGGCCGTGTTCGCGATAGCTCGCGATGACGTAATCGTCCTTGCGAATGGCGGAGATCGCGCCGACGGCAACCGCTTCCTGACCGATATAGAGGTGACAAAAGCCGCCGATCTTACCGGCGACGTAAGCTTCCGCCGATTTCTCCTCGAAACGGCGAATCAGCAGCATTTGGCGGTAAAGACCGATCAGTTGTTCCTGGTTGAGCCCGGCGAAACGGTCTTTCTGGCGTTCTTTGACTTCTTCGTGTTCGCGGGCGAGTTGATTTCGATCTACTTCGGCTGGTGCATCTATTACGCCGGTAGAGCTTTGCTCTTCGGCTCCTGCTCGGGAGGGTGGTGCTGCAGATTGTTTGCTCATGGGTTGTTTTTGAAAACTCGGATTATACGCGACCGGCAGCAGAGCCACAAAGAGGCACAAAAAGCACAAGAACTTAGCTTAATTTTCTCTTGGTGCTTCTTGCGCCTCTTCGTGGCTGAGGCTTCAGGTCATCATGTCGATGGAATGGGCGCCGGCGCCGGCCACGGTGAGAACTGTTTTGCGGCCGTGCTTGTCGTGCTGCATGCGGCGGGCGGCGGCGGTTAACAATTCTTCACTCGTCTCGCCATCTTCAGGGAAACAGGCGACGCCCAGACTCACGCCGAGGCCGATCATCGTCCCCATGCGCACCGAGAACAACTGCTCTTCAACCGCGTTGCGGACGCGGTCCGCAATAGACGCGGCCATCTTGCTAGACGCCATCGGCATAATCGCAACAAACTCGTCGCCGGCATAACGCGTGAGAATGTCCATCTGGCGCAGTTCGCG
>DASUOZ010000013.1:0-2259 GCA_036276375.1 Pyrinomonadaceae bacterium
CAAAATTCCCTCGACGATGACGATCGGCTTGGGCTCGACGTGCCGCGTTTCGATCATCCGCGTGTGGGTCTTGAAATCGTAAAGCGGCAACTCCACCGCTTCGCCCGCTTTCAAGCGACGCACGTGGTTGACGAGCAGATCGTTGTCGAGTGCATCGGGATGATCGAAGTTGGCGATGTGGCGGTAGTCGACTGGGAGGTCGGTGATGTTTCGGTAATAGGAGTCCTGCTGAATAAAAACTACCTCGCTGGCACTGACCGATTCAAGAATACGATTCGCAACAGTTGTTTTCCCCGATCCCGTGCCCCCACAAATGCCGATGATTAAGCTCACGATTCACCTACACAACCCGGCTATGAACTCGACCCACGACTCGCTGGAGTAACAACGTAAACACCTCGCGCACACGGTCGCCCGTCGCCATCACTTCTTCATGATTGATCGGTTCGTCAGTGATTCCCGCGGCCATGTTTGTAATGCACGAGATACCGAGGACTTCCAGGCCCATGTGACGCGCCACGATCGCTTCGGGAACAGTACTCATGCCGACGGCGTCAGCGCCGAGGTTGCGCAACAGATGAATCTCAGACGGTGTTTCGTAGCTTGGACCAGACAACGCGCCGTAAATACCGCGTCTGACTTCCACGCCGATCGCTTTCGCTTCCTCGACCACGATCTCCTGCAACTCAGGCGCGTAAACAGCCGACATATCCGGAAACCGCGGTCCAAAACGTTCGTCGTTTGCACCACGCAACGGATTGTCGCCCATCAAGTTCAAGTGATCGCTGATCACCATCAGCGCGCCCTGGCTGAGTTGCACGTTGATGCCGCCCGACGCGTTCGTCAGAATCAGTGTCTTGACGCCCAGCAGTTTGAAAGTGCGAATCGGAAAGGTGACTTGTTCGAGAGAATAGCCTTCGTAGTAATGAACGCGGCCCTGCATCGCCACGACTGGTATCTCGTCTACCTTTCCGATCACCAGCCGGCCCGCGTGCCCTTGCGCCGTTGAACGCGCAAACCCCGGAATCTCTTCGTAAGGGACGCCAACCGCTTCGTCGAAGTCGTCCGCAAATCCGCCGAGCCCGCTACCTAATACGATCGCAATGCGCGGCTCCAGCTTGGTCCGCGCGCGAACTATGCGGGCGGCATGCTCAGCTCGTTCGTAAAGACCCGTCCCTGCGACTCCCTCTGCCATGACCATGTGCTACTTCTCTTTCTGATAAGGTACTCCCAAAGCCCGCGGGGGACGCGACGATCCAATAAAGCCTGCCAGCACCACGATGGTCAAGACGTACGGCACCATATTGATGAACTGAACCGGAATATCTTCGCCCGACGGTAACTTTACCGCGCCCTGCATCTGAACCGAAATCGCATCGGTAAACGCAAACAGAAAACACGCGAGCATCGTCTGCACGGGACGCCACTTGCCGAAGATCAACGCCGCGAGCGCGATGAAGCCACGTCCCGCAGTCATGTTTCTGGTGAATAGTGACGACTGGCCGATCGACAAGTACGCGCCGCCCAGACCAGCCAGCATACCTGCCAGCAACACGCCCGAATACCTCAACCTGCTGACGCTGACGCCTGCCGCATCAGCGGCTTCAGGTTTCTCGCCAACGGATCGCAAGCGGAGTCCAAAAGGAGTCTTGTAAATCACGTACCAGATGACGGCCACCAACGCGAAGATAGCAATTGCGATCACGACCGGCGACTGCGGCAGCAAATGATCTTTCGGAAGTTGCGGTGTCGAACCCGAGGAAAGAAAGAAAGCGCCACTGAGAAAACCCGGTATGCCAATCATCAGGATGTTGATGGCGGCGCCGCTGACGACCTGATCTGCTTTGAACTTGATGCAACTCACCGCGTAGATCAGCGCGATGAAGAGTCCGGCCATAAGTCCGGCGAGCAGACCGACCCAGGGGCTCGCGGTGCCCATTCCGAGTTTTGTGTCGGCAGCGTAAGTCACGGCCGCAGCCGTGAAGGCTCCGGCGAGCATCTTGCCTTCGAGCGCGATGTTGATGACGCCCGATCGTTCCGAGAACAGTCCGCCGAGTGCAGCGAGCACCAGGGGCGTCGCGAGTCTAATCGTCGAGGCGATTAACGCCAGGTTGAAAACGTCTCTCATTCAGTTAACCCTCAAACGTTGCACTGATCCGGCTCCGCGTCCGACCAGCCACTTAAAGAATGATTCTGCGGCGACGAAAAGAATGATGATTCCCTGCAACACCTGCACGATGTCTTTCGTGACGTGCTCGG
>DASUOZ010000014.1:0-2946 GCA_036276375.1 Pyrinomonadaceae bacterium
TGGTGACGGTGGACGTTACGAGTCCGCCCTTTTTCGTCGGCGTCGCAGACGCTGTTGTGTTGGCGGCCGGCGACGTAGACGGCTGCCCAGGTGACTGATCATACGGTTGAATCAAGTACGTCCGTGTTGCCGGCATGATCGTAATGTTTCGCCGCAGGTCACACTGCGTGACGGTGACCATCTGGCCGCCGTTAGTTTCGCTGCGTTGCCGCTTGCCTTTTATGTAGCTGGTGTTTTCGTAAGTCTGGCCGCCGCTGGTTTGGCGCGACTTGACCTTGGTATCGGCAATGGCCGTAACCGACAAGACAACTAAGCAGAAGATAATTGACAGTGTTTTTAGCATTGGTACTCCCAGGTTGAACTCGATCTGAAACGCGCAAGGCGGAGAGGAAAAGTACCACGTTTGAACGGATTAGGCGAGGCGGCTAGAATGTGCCGCCGTGGCATACAGATTCCCCTGGCAACGTCTCACGGATGAGCAGTTGCTAGATCTGCGCATCTGCGATTTGCCTATCAAAATCAAGGGCTCTTTTCTCGAACCCCATATTAAGCGGCTTTACAGCGAGCTGAACGCCCGCGGCATCCGCTTCAAACCCCATGTTTGGCTGGCTGAAGAGTGGTTTTCGCCCGACGGCGTGCCCGGCATCGCCATCCCGTTCTACCTCGCCCATCCGCGCCTGATAAAGCTCGAACGTCGCCAGATGCTCGAGGTCGAGGGCGGCACTGACAAGGAGTGCATGCGCATCCTGCGGCACGAAGCCGGTCATGCGCTGGACACGGCTTTTCGCCTCCATTTCAAACGCCAGCACCGCGAGCTGTTTGGTTCGTTCGCGCAGCCGTACCCGGACTTCTACAAACCACGACCGAAGAGCCGTCGCTACGTCTTGCACCTGCCCGCGTGGTATGCGCAGGCGCACCCGGCGGAAGACTTCGCCGAAACCTTTGCCGTGTGGCTCACGCCACGTTTGCAATGGCGCCGCCGTTATCGCGGCTGGCCTGCGTTAGCGAAGCTCGAGTACATCGACGAGCTGATGAAACAGATCGCCGGCACGAAACCACGAAACCGCACCCGCACGAAAGTCGAACCACTTTCCGCGTTGAAGATCACGTTGCGCGAACACTACCGGCGCAAACGCGAACGTTACGACTTCGAATGGCCCGCTATTTACGATCGCGATCTGCGGCGGATCTTCTCTGACGATCCGCGATACAAATCCAAACCGAGTGCGGCGAGTTTTCTCCGCAAGGTGCGCCGCGAAGTGCGACAGATCGTTGCTGAAGGCACCGGCGTGCACCAATACACGATCGATCACGTGCTCGAAAACATGATCGATCGCTGCAAAGATTTGCGACTACGAGTAACAACACCCTTTCGCGAAACGCGTCGACGTGTAATGATAGTGCTGACTGTGCAAGTAATGAACGTGCTCCATTCAGGTTATCATCGCATCGCCGTATGACCTTCGAGCCGCGAAAGAAACTTCGCATCATCGTACTTGTTCACGAAGACTTCGTGCCTCCCGATTCATTGAACGGTCTTTCTGACAAAGAAAAGCTGGAGATCAAAACCGAGTACGACGTGACCGCGACGCTCAGGAAGATGGGCCACGAGGTCTATCCCATTGGTCTGTACAACCAGCTCAACGTGATCGGCGACGCGCTAATGGAGCACAAGCCACACATCGCGTTCAATCTGCTTGAAGAGTTTCACGGTTATCCGCTTTACGATCAGCACGTCGTCAGTTATCTGGAACTGATGAGGCAGGCGTACACCGGTTGCAACCCGCGCGGACTGACGCTCGCACACGACAAAGCACTGACGAAGATGATTCTGTCGTATCACCGTCTGCTCGTGCCAAACTTCGCCGTGTTTCCGATGAATCGAAAAGTGAAGCGGCCGAAGCGTTTGAAGTTTCCCTTGCTGGTGAAGTCGATCAGTGAGGAGGGTTCGGTAGGGATCGCGCAGGCGTCGATCGTTCACGACGATGAAAAGCTGGCGCAGCGTGTCGAGTTTATTCATCGGCAAAACAAGACGGCGGCGATTGCGGAGGAATACATCAAGGGACGCGAGATCTACGTCGGCGTGATTGGCAATCAGAACATTCAGACGTATGCGCCGTGGGAGCTCGTGATGGAAAAACTTCCTGACGGCGCCGAGAACATTGCGACGCTCAAGGTGAAATGGGACCCGGCCTATCAGGAGAAAGTCGGCCTGAAAACGCGCGCTGCCGACCTCACACCCGAACAGCACAAAACGCTCGAACGACTCTCGAAGCGCATCTATCGCTACCTGTTTTTAAGCGGCTATGCGCGGCTGGATTACCGCATGACCGAAGCGGGCCAGTTCTATTTACTGGAGGCCAACCCGAACCCCCAGATCGCCCACGACGAAGACTTCGCCGACTCCGCCGAGCACAGCGGCGTCCCCTACGATCAGTTGCTGCAAAAGATAATCACGGTTGGTCTGAACTACGCGGGTCGATCTGCTTGAAATCCTGGTAGCTCATCCTAATTCTCACTTTATTTAGACCACACAATTAATCGCTGGTTCGGACCGTCAGGAGTCTTTTGCCCTATGACGTTGGCTATTACTCTGCTTTTTACTTTGAACCTTTATCTGAAACTACAGCGTGCTTGAGTAGCCGCGCGGCGACAAATCTTTCAGATTGACCGCGCTCGCAAAGAATTCGTGACTTCTTTCGATGCGGGTTAAATTCGTGGCCCGCGTTTCGTCACGAAACAGTCACATTGCCAGTTGAAACCCCCATTTTCAGCCGCTAAGATGCTGCAGTCTTTTAGCGGTGCCCTCCTCACTCAAGCAATAAACAAAAGTAGAAATGGCAAGGAGAAGGTACTTCCCCGTTTAGTTATGGATTCACGAAACTTCGTCTGTCGCGCTTTGGTCACCTTCGTGGCTATCGGACTCTGCTCAATAACAGCGCTTTC
>DASUOZ010000015.1:0-4499 GCA_036276375.1 Pyrinomonadaceae bacterium
AGCCGCGTCAAATAACTGCGCGCGCCATCCAGCCACGGCTTCAACGCAAAACCGGCAAACAGCACCGCAAACGGAGGCCAGTACTCCGCGCTGCGCTTCCATCGCATCGTCATGATCATCAACGCGGTGGCAAGAAGCAGGAAGAACACCGACTGTTGCGCCCGCCGCCGGTCAGACGGATCAAACGCGATGAAACCCACCACCATCGCGATACACGCCACCGCGGAGTTGCCTAAAAACTCCCACGAATCGTACGGATACCACTCGTAACCGACCTTCGTGACGTACTCGTCGGGCACCAGTTTGATCGCCATGTGCTCGTAAAGCTGGTTCAGGTTCTGGGGGAAATAGGGATTGATCACGAGCCCGGCCACGCAGCCGATCGTCACCCAAAGCAGCGGTCGCCACGCGAAACGGTGCTCGGTCCAGGCGATGGCGATAACCCAAAACACCGTCGCCATGAGCAACATCACAAACAGGTCATAGGTCCACGTAAAAATCAGCGCCAGCGGCAGCAACGGCCAGTATTTCCGCTGAAAGAAGAGATGAATTGCGATGACGAGGTAGAGAATCGAGAGCGGCGGCGCCTTCGCCATGTTCAAGCGAAACAAGAACGGCGCGGAACACGCGAGCAACGCCAGCAACCACACCAGCGCGTAACGCACGCGGTAGCGAAGCAGCAGCCAGTAACACGAAAGCACCGCCAAGCTGGCGAACACGATCGATCCGATCTTCGCGCCGAGTCGCGGGTCGCGAAACGCCGCAAACGGGATCTGCATGATGTGAAAAAGCAGGTGATGGTCTACGTATTCACGCGGGCTCAGTGTGGTGAGTGGAAGCCACGGAAACGGGGGCGGAAACGACCCGGCTTTGATCGACTCCCAAAGCGTGCGGGTCCATTTGATGTGGTAGTAGCCGTCGAAATCGCCGCAGCAGATGGAGTCGGTTGAGAATTGCAGTTGCCAAAAGACTACTGCGATTGCGACAGCACCGATTACAAACTGGCTGACAGTTACGAGTCTGTCCCGGGTCACAGTTGTTCGATCAGATCGAGCAGCGCGCGCGGATCGATCGGCTTGGTCATATGCGCGTTGAAACCGGCTTTCGACGAGCGTTCTTTATCGTCGAACATTGAATAACCAGTCACTGCGACCATCGGCACGGTTGCGTAGCCCGGCAACTGTCTGACTTCTCGCGCCAATTGGTACCCATTCATGTCCGGCATGCCGATGTCGGAAATAATCACGTCAAACTGCCGTTCGCGCGCGGCCTTCAAAGCGGCGGGCGCTGACGCCGCGGTTACTACGTTGTAACCGGCATGGCTCAACACCACGGCCAGCATCTCGGTCACGTCCGCCACGTCGTCAACGACCAGAGCAGATCCGCGCGAGACTTTTTCGCGGTCCGTTTTCTGCGTGTTCGGAGCGAGCTCAGCAGAATGATTCGATTGATTAGGGACAAACTGACTGAAGTAATAAACAGCGGGCTGAAAAAGAGGACTCACACGCGATGAATAGTGATCTCGCATCCCAGGCCTTCCCACGCTACAAGCCAATCGGAGTTGTGTGGAGAGCGCGTTTACTGTAGCTGAAAGAGCCGATGCGTGTCTATAGATTCGATCGCGCACGTGCGCTTCAGCTACACGTGAAAACATAGTGACAGTCACAAATTATTCTGCTACGGTGAGGCCAAACCCAGAACAATAGAAGGAGCGAACAAAATGGCAGCGAGAAAAGGATCGAAAAAGTCTAAAGGTGCGCGCAAAGGCGCCGGCAAAGGAACGAAGAAGAGTGCCGGCAAGCGCGGGCGCGGCGGCACGGCGAAGAAGTCGACCAAAAAGGCCGCGAAGAAAGCCGGAAAGAAAGGTGGTAAGAAAGGCGGCGCCGGCAAGACGACGAAGAAAGCTGCAAAGGGCACGAAGAAGTCTGGCAAGAAGTCAGCGGGCCAAGGTGCAAAGGGCGGTAAGAAGGGCGGCAAAAAAGGCGGTACAAAGAAGGGCACGAAGAAGGCCGGTAAGAAACGCTCCACGAAGGCCATTTCCGCCCCTGAGCTCGCAGCCGAGATGGAAACTTCTGCTGCTGAAGAATCCGCCGGTGTTGGCGGTGGTGGTGAATACGGCGCCGGATACCTCAGCGGCGTTGAAGACAACGCGAGTCGCGACGAAGAGTAGTTGGTTGAATGTACCCCAGCGGCAATCTGTTCATTCCGGCCGAGCACGGGCAGTTAGAAGCGATTCTAAAGGAACCTCAAACCGGGCCACATAAAGGTGTGGCCCTTGTGCTTCATCCTCACCCTCTTGGCGGCGGCACCATGCACAACAAGGTCGTGTTTCGCGCATCGGCTGCGCTGAACGATGCCGGACTGCTCACTCTGCGGATCAACTTTCGCGGCGTAGGCCAAAGCACAGGTCAACACGATGAAGGACGCGGCGAACGCGAGGACGTGCGCGCCGGGCTCGATTACCTGGCCGAACACTATCAAGACGTGAGCTTAACGCTGTGCGGATTTTCGTTCGGCGCACGCGTCGGTTTGGAAGTCGGGATCGCCGATCCGCGCGTGCAGTATTTGATCGGCGTCGGCACGCCGCTCGATAAATACGACTTCGAGTTTCTTCAGGCGTGTCGCAAGCCGCTGCTGCTGGTCCACGGAGAACACGACGAATACGGCGACGCCGAGCGCGTGAAGCAGATGTCCGCTCAGCTCGAGCAGCACACGCAAGTCAGGCTTGTGATCATTCCCGGCGCCCACCACTTCTTCGATAATCGCCTTGATCAACTAAAACGAGCGATTACCGACTGGATCACCGAACAACTTGCAGCTGCGTAGTTTGCGCGCACACGGAGCCGTAAGCGAAAACGCTTTGCTCGGTACAGTTACTCGCCGCGGGTTTTTGGCGGCGAGTTGATGCTGATGAAGTTTGACACCGGCGGTTTCTTTTCCTGCAGTTTGAATCTCACTAACACCAGGGCGACTGCTACTACCACTGCCGCAGCCACACCGCCCAGCAGGAGTGTCCCCAGATCGCTGAAGTCCGTGGTGGCGGATTCCTGAAGCAGAATTATCAACGCAATCATTTCGCAGGCGATCATTTCGCACGACCTTTCTCGGTCCAGTTCAGCCGGGGAGCGACCGGAGTTTTAGACACCTGCTGAGATTGTTTGTTCCTGCTTAGGCAGCTTAGGATAGCCCGCATGCACGAATACACAGATCCCGCGATCCGCATCACGCTGCTGCCGCGCGATACCAATTCACGCGGCACAATTTTTGGCGGCGTCATTCTCAGCTACATCGACACGGCAGGCGCGATTGAGGCCCATCGACACACAAAAATGGAACGCTTCGTCACCGTGGCGATGAAGGAAGTTATCTTTCACAAGCCGGTTTTCGTGGGTGATCTGGTGAGTTTTTACGCCGAGACAGTGCGCGTCGGGACGACGTCGATCACGATCCGGGTGATTGTCGAAGCAGAGCGTTTGGGGAAAGAACAACGCATTCGGGTGACCGAAGCCGAAGTGATCTACGTCGCGGTCGATGAGACAGGCGAGAAGATGAAGATCGTCGTGCCCTAATTTAACCGCGCCTGCATCCGTCGCAGCGCGACTGCCGCTTCCGTGAAGTCGGGTTTCTGTTCGAGTGCGAGGCCGTAGTGTCGGGCCGCGTCGAGGAAACGGCGGCGCGTTTCGTAAACACGGCCCAGATTGAAATGCGGAAACGCGTACGAGTCATAACGCGGCGCGAGTAGCGCACGTTTGAACCAGCGTACCGAGCCGTACGGATCGCCTTTCGCCAGCAGATAACTCCCGATGTCGTTGTAAGGATTGCCGAGCGTGTCGTCTACGCGGATGGCTTCGAGACATTCGTCAATCGCTTCGTCGTAACGTTGCTGGAAACTGTAAACCCAGCCGAGAAACGTGTGGGCCTCGGCTGTCGGGTAGGTTTCGATCGAACGTTTGTAGAGCTCTATGGCCCGTTCGTAGTCGTTGGCAAGCTGCGCCTCGTAAGCCTCGTGCAAAAGCTCGTTGGCTTCGTAGCGTCTGCTTGCTGAACTATCGTCGTGAATCTCCATAGGTGCATCCAAATCCGGGGAGCTGGAGTTTCAGTTGCAATTGGGAGTTGATTTCTTGACTGTGTCCAAACGTTTGATGCGGCCCTCCACTTTCGGCGCAATAGAACGGACCGAACTGATCGCGCGTTGCACCACCTCCGAATCAAGCGGCGCTTTCTCGGGCGGAAGAATCACGGTCGCGCCCTTGAACATCGAATAGCCATCGCCACCGTCGAGCGCGATGAACGTCGGCGCGACGAGCGTGTACTTTCGCATTTCGTCGAGCGGTTGGCCGTTTACCTTCAGCTCGACGATTCGCGAGCCGGGCGGTTTCGAGGCGTCAAAGGAAAACTGAATGCCCGAAACCTGCGGAAAACCACCGGGCTCCGCGTCTTCCGCACTACGACTGACGCCGTGTTCGAGCGCCGCCCGCAGCGTGGCGCCCGTTATTTCT
>DASUOZ010000016.1:0-2320 GCA_036276375.1 Pyrinomonadaceae bacterium
CAGTCGCAGCCCCCATTTTTACGGGGAAAAGCTGCAAAATCTTTCATGGGAACGCCGTCGGCGGAATCTGCGTATACTTGGCGGCGGCGGGAAGCCGTCAATCAAAGGCGGGTCGGAATTGGAGAGTAACGATGAGAGACGCTAAGCACTTTTTACGCATTGTGGGCATGATCCTGCTGGGCCTGTTTGTTTTCATGGTTGTCGCGCCCTTTGCACTCAAGGTCGTTTTTGGGGTACTGGGAGCAACATTCAGTCTTATTACGTTTTTAGTCGGGCTGGCGGTGTTGTTGATTAAGGTGGCGGTTGTTCTGGCGATTGGCTATCTGATTCTGGTCGGTATTCGTGCCCTGCTGCGTTAGCTCCTGAACCACAGATTACGCAGATGGCTCCTTGTCCGTGTAATCTGTGGATGGCTCGACCCTCACACATTAAACCTAAAGTGAACTACATCGCCTTCCTGCATGATGTAGTCCTTGCCCTCCAAACGAAGCAAACCCTTCTCTCGTGCGACTGCATAGGAGCCGGCGGACATCAGGTCGTCGTAGGTGATCACCTCCGCGCGGATAAAGCCGCGCTCGATATCGGAGTGGATCGTGCCGGCGGCTGTTTGGGCGCGTGTGCCCTGAGGAATGGTCCAGGCGCGAACTTCTTTTTCGCCCGCAGTCAGAAATGACATTAAACCCAGCAGGTGGTAGGCGCTCTTGATTAGTTGATCGACGCCGCTCGTTTCGACGCCGAGGCTGCTCAGGTAATCGCGTCGTTCGGCAGGTGGCAACGCGACCAGTTCCGATTCGAGTTGCGCGCAGATGATTACGCACTCGGCTGCTTCCTCCGCCGCGATCTCGCGTACGGCCTGGACCATCTTGTTTTCAGCGGCGGAGGCGAGTGTGTTTTCGTCGACGTTGGCGGCGTAGATAGTGGGTTTGGTGGTTAACAAAAAGAAGTTACGCGCGATTGCTCGCTCGTCGGCAGTTAACTCGACAGTGCGTGCCGAGCGACCAGCCTCGAGCGCCGGTTGGATTTTGTCGAGCACGTCCAGTTCGGCGCGTGCCGTTTTGTCGCCGCTCTTTATGCTCTTCTGTGCTTTCTCACGCCGCCGTTCTACGGTCGCCAGATCGGCTAAAGCGAGTTCGATCTGGATCGTTTCAATGTCGCGAACCGGATCGACCGCGCCTTCGACGTGAATCACGCCTTCGTCTTCAAAACAACGAACGACCTGGACCACTGTGTCAGTTTCCCGAATGTTGGCGAGAAACTGGTTTCCAAGACCTTCACCTTTCGACGCGCCGCGAACAAGTCCGGCGATATCCAGAAACTCGACGGTCGCCGGCACGATCACCTCGGTCTTAACCAGACGCGCCAGCGGTTCAAGGCGTTCGTCCGGAACGGAAACCACACCCACGTTCGGCTCGATCGTGGCGAAAGGATAATTCGCCGCCAGCGCTGACTGTTGCGCCGTCAGCGCGTTGAATAGCGTTGATTTGCCCACGTTGGGTAACCCAACGATGCCTGCCCTTAACATCTATTTGCTCTCTGCTTTAGGTTGCGCGAGCAAACTAACCGATTCTCCGCGGGGATGCAAAGCAGGTCGATCTCGGTATAATCGCAACTTAACTTGCGACCGCAAGCGGCCTCCGACTGATGACTGCTTCTTTACTACTGGCGTTGCTCGTCACTGTTACCGGCACCATTGTCACGTACCTTTACGACGACAACGCTTCGTTAGGCGCGCGACTGTGTTCCGGCGCGTGTCTCGGTTTGGCGGCGCTCGGATTGGTCGGCTTTGTGGTCGCGTCGTTCATCAGCTTGAGCGGCGTGGCTGTCTTGATTACGACTGCGATCTGTTGCAGCCCGCTGGCGCTGGTTGCCGACGCCGCAATTAACAAACAGTTCAAACAAGACCTACAGTCAGCGTCGCGATTGCTGCGCAGTCCTGACGCAGCGTTGATCGCTTACTTCCTGTTTTATGTCGTGGTCGCGATCGTTTTCTGGAAAATCTTCGATCGCGCGATGATCGAAGACCCATCAGGGCTGAGCACCGGCCTGCTCAACAACTTCGGCGATCTGCCGTTTCACATCAGCGTCATCACGAGTTTCGCGTACGGCGACAATTTCCCGCCGCAGGATCCGACTTACGCCGGCGTGAGGTTTACTTATCCCTTCATCTCGGACTTTCTCTCAGCCGTCTTTGTGCGTTGCGGCGCGGATCTGCGGCAGTCGATGTTGATTGGAAACTTTCTGCTGGCGATGTCTTTCGTCGGATTAGTTCACCGTTGGTCGCTCGAGATGCTGCGCGACCGTCTGGCCGCGGTGATCACGC
>DASUOZ010000017.1:0-2551 GCA_036276375.1 Pyrinomonadaceae bacterium
CTTTCAAATCTTCACGCCACGTAGCCGGTTCGAAAGCATTCTCACCCCCATTGAGGATCGGCTTGTCGTCAATCCACAGTGAAGGAGCGTGGGAAATCAAATCTTCATGAATCTTTGATTCGTGTTTTCCGCCATACCGCGCGCTGTCGCCAATGGCGATGTGCGCGGTGCCGTAACACTTCTCGTCAAACAGTGCGTTGCCGGTTAGCTCTTTGATTCCCGGGTTAACTCCTATACCGAGCTCGGCGAGTGAGTTGTAATTCGCATCGCTCTGCGAACGTGCGTAATTGAGGATGGCGTCGAAGGCTGCTTCCTCCTCGGGCGTGCCCGTAACCTTCACCATCCGGCCCGCCTCGAAATGCAGTAGCAGATGTCCGGGCTGATGAATCACATAGTTCTTAAAGGCGCCGTTCAGCACAAAAACACCGGACGCTGATTCCTCAATCGGCGCGATGAACGTTTCGCCGCCGGGGAGATTTCCCCACGTGCCCAGCGGAATTATGCCGGTGCTCGTTAGCGGTGAACGGTCCAGGCCGCCAATCTCAAATTGCAGGTCGTAACTCTCTTTACGGTTTCCCTCGGCGTCAAACACGTAGGTTTGCAAACGAACTCTCTCGCCGAGAGTCAAGGCAACTGCCAGATCGTCACAGCGTGAAGTCGCCTCGACGTAATCGATATTTATGGCATGTGCGAGGACTTCAAGATTCGCGCCGGGCATGTGTCCGAAGCGCTTGCCACCGTTTGTCCCTGCTTTTAGTAACGCCTTGCGGTAATGGGTTCCGGCGACATGATTCGACAAACACGTGATGATTCCTCGAGCGCTGTCGAGCGCGTCGCGGTCTTCGACGCTGAGACCGGCGTCTTCCGAAAACCTCGCCTGCTCCTTCAGCGTCACGTAGCGTCGGCGTACGTCGAGTCTAAGGACGCTTGCTGCATCGAGAAAAACCTTGGCGGTCTCCTTGGTTGTTTGATCCCAAAACAGGGCCAGAACGTCGTGCTGCTTCAGATCGACGCACTCGGACAAAACCTTGTGCGCGCCATCCAAGGCCAATGCGGTTGGGGGATTTGACCGCCGAGCTGCTCTCAATTTGGAGAACCTCCACTCTTAAACTTTTCCAGGAATCCGACGCCGCCATAACCCAGCACGAATCCCACAAGAGTCGCCACGAGTATGAAAACAGCAAAAGCAGAATTCGAAACCACCGTCGCCGTGACCAGGTGCACGTGCGCCAGGAATTCCCAAAGCGACACGCTGAAGAAAGCAACACTCGCACCTAACAATCCGCCTACTAAGCGGTCCACCCGCGTATACGGCTCATGCCAACGCTCAAAAAGAACCGGCAGCACCAAAACGATTGCCATCAACAGTAACAACACCGCCCAAATGAAAACAGGATGTTCCTTGATTGGGTGGACTTCAAACGCCGGGACCATCAAGAGTCCAACCGTCAACGAACCAAACAACGTTCCTTGCAGTAACACCAGATTCTTCAACCGGCGAGACGTGTTTTCCGACTGTCGTTGTAGCAGTAACGTCGCGATCTGATGTCCTTCCGACACGCGCTGTCTCAAGGCGCGCAGGTAGCCGAGGTCCATCTCGATCTGTTCCCGCAGCCAACTGCTGCGCGTGCGATCCTGGTGAAAGATGTTGCCGTTAACCGCGCGGATACCCGGATACGGCGCGGGCACCAGTTGTCGCATGTTTCGCGCCGCGATCTGCGTGGTCAGGCTCAACTCCTGCAACCTGGAGATGCCGAACAGAAGGTTGAAATTCCTTGTCTGTTCGGCGGCCAGTGCCGTATGCGCGCGCGTAATCTCGTGCGGATTCCAGAGACCTTTCTCCTCCGATCTCTGGTGCAGCGAGACGAGACTCGTCAACGCCTGATCCAATTGCCGCGACTCTCCGTGCAGCCGCGGTATATCGTTCTGAAATACATCGTGCGCAAAACGCAGCTTCGCGGCGTGCATCAGGTAACGGGCAAAGGGCGCCAACGTGTGCGCGCCAGCCCAAACGGTCCAGTTGAAGAGATCGTCTTTTTTGTCCTGTGGAGCTACCAGCGCCACTGTTCGCCGATCGTTGATCCGCTCTCCGCCCCAGATGCAATAGCCTTCGTCGGTGAGATACGGACTCATCGCTCGCCAGGCGGCGCCGTCAACGCCCGGCACGGCCGCGGTTACCTGCGCGCCGAGATTCGGGATTACGGTTGACGTGAAATGTTCGTTCGACAACCAGGATTCCGCCGAAAAGTTGCTGCTTTCGTGCAGCGCCGTGAAGAGATACGTCTCTTCCATCAGGGCGCCGGCAATGTTCCCCGGTCCCACCGCCGCCGTCCATTGCTCCAACAGACTGCTCCATCCTTCAATGCGTTCAGACTGCGAATTCGTTTCAAGCGTCGCTATAAACCCCAAGACATCCTGATATTCGAACAGAAATGCCTGAAAATCTTCCTTGTTGGCCCGGCGCTCAAGATTGACCTTCGCCGCGAAAATGCGAAACCGCGGGTTGTTGACGTCTACGGGGTCGGGAAAGGCGGTCGGCAGGTTCAACTTC
>DASUOZ010000018.1:0-18016 GCA_036276375.1 Pyrinomonadaceae bacterium
CCGCCCGCTGTGAAGGCGTCAACGATTCAAGCACCGCGTCCATGTTGTTCGCGAAACTCGCGCGCGGCAGAAGTTGCCAGCGATGACTGCCGGGGACGTAGTGCACGCAACCGTTTTCTCGCGTCGAATCGTCGAGACCGATCCAGCAGGAGATATGGGCCAGCGGCGTGGTCCTGGTCCAGTAAGAATAGTCCTGGTGCCAGATCACGATACCGCCGTGACGTGCGGGTTTGTAGAAGATCTGGTCGTGCCAGAAGCGCACCGCGCCGTCGAGTAGCTGCGACGCCGGAATCACAAACGCCGGGTGCCAAAGCAGATCGTGCAAGCCCGGCTTGATACGCCACGCGCCGAGCGCATGAAACAGTATCTTCTGCGGATCGGCCGACTCGTTCGCATTAAACTCGTAAAACAGCTCGTGACCCGGATGTGCCGGATCGACAAGATCCGCGAGCTCCGCGCGCAAGGCGTCGAGCTGTTTCTCGTCGAGCATTTTGATCCCCGCCAAGTATCCGTGTTCTCGATAAAACTCGACTTGCTCGCCGGAGAGTCGATACTGCGCCGCGTCAAGCGACGGAAACTGCGCGAACAGTTCACTTACGGGATGATGATAGCGTGACAGATCGGTCAACATATCGGACGCCAGTCTAGCTGCTCACCGAAAATAATCAACTCCGCCGCTCCGCGGTCCACCGCTTTTACGCGTTACTCAGACAAGGGACCTTAGGAGGTGTTCCAAAATGTTAGATCGATATTCATATCAGGCAGCGCTTGCTGCGTCAGAAGTCATCCATTGGCGGATTGAAGACATCATCGGTGGAGAGAAGCGACTCGACTTCGGTAAGCCGTTCATGCCCGAATCGCTCGCCCGCGTCGAGGAACTGGCGTTTCTCGACAGTGATGAAAAACGCATTCTGAACCAGATTCGAGGCAACGCCTACCTCTGTATTTTTGGTTTAGTGGAAGAGTTCATCCTGCCCTTTGTGTTGGACCACGCGCGGTCTCAACTGAGCGGCGACGACTATCGCGTGCGTGCGCTATTGCAGTTTGCCGGCGAAGAAGCAAAACACATTCAACTGTTCAAGCGTTTTCGGCAGGAGTTTGAGGACGGTTTTGGTGTTCATTGTCCGGTGATAGGGCCGCCGGAAGCGATCGCCAGTGCGATCCTGGCCCATGATCCGCTGGGCGTTGCGCTGACCACGCTGCACATCGAGTGGATGGTCCAGCGCCACTACATCGACAGCATCAAGGACGACAAGGAACTCGATCCGCAGTTCAAGAGCCTGTTGAAACATCACTGGATCGAGGAAGTGCAACACGCCAAGCTTGACACGTTGATGGTCGAGGCGATTGCCGAGGGTCGCAGTGAAGAACAGATCATGAACGGAGTGGAAGAGTACATCGACATCGGCGGCTTCATCGATGGCGGTTTGAAGCAGCAGGTCGAGTTTGATCTCGACAGTTTTGAACGTGCATCGGGTCGGGAGTTGAACAACGAGCAGAAAGCAGAGTTTCGCACCAGTCAGTTGCAGGCGAATCGCTGGACGTATCTCGGCACGGGCATGACGCATCCGAAAGTACTGGAAACGCTGGAGTCGCTGGCGCCGGCTGCGCGGCGAAGGATCGAAAGTATTTCAGGCGTTTTCTGCTAACAACCAACCTGAGCGACGGAAAAAGGCACGAAGGACGGTTTCATCCTTCGTGCCTTCGCGTTTTCTGAAGAACTTTAACGCTTCGTCGCTTTGATCTTCAGCGTCAATACAACGTCGTCGCGGATCAGGTTATCCGCGGCGCCCGCGTAATTGATGCCAAAGTCTTTGCGATTGATCGCAAACGAGCTGTCAACTGTGATCGCGTCGGGGGCGGCGGCAATCGTCGCCGGAAACGTGACGGACTTGTTCACGCCATGCAGGTTGAGATTTCCGGTAACGGTGTGCGAAGCGCCGTTGTCGCCGCCGGGTTTGATCGCCGTCGAGGTAAACGTCGCCTGCGGATACTTCGGCACGTCGAAGAAATCGGCGGTCTTCAGGTGCTTGGTTAAGTCCGGCGTGTCCGTGGTGAGCGAATCGGTTTCCATCGTGATGTTCACGCGGCTCGTCGTGACATCACCCGTGTAGTCGATCTCGCCGGAAAAGTTTTGAAACGAACCGTTGTGACTGCCCGTCACTTTTGAACCAACGAATTCGATCTTCGAATTCTCTGGTGTGATTGCATATTGCTGTGCAGCGGCCGGTTGCCCGGACGGCGCCTGTGTCGCCTCGCTCGTTACTGCCTGACTTTTATTGGTTGCCGGATTACCGCAACCCGCGACCAGCATCAGCGCAGTCAACACCAACGTCACTATCCCCAAACGCATGTTGCATTCCTCCTGTGTTAAAGTGGGAACTGAACCTTACAGCAGATGGCCCGTGTAAGTCTAATTATCCCAACGTTCGCTCGCCCTCACCTGTTGCCGCGCGCAGTTGAGAGCGCGCTTCAGTCTGCCCGCGACGTGGAAGTGATCGTTGTGGACGATGCTTCCCGCGATGAGACGGCGCGCGTGTGTGCTTCCCTTGAGAACATCAAGTACGTACGGCTCGATCGCAACCAGGGCGTGGCCGGCGCCAGAAACGCCGGCGTACTCGAGAGCACCGGCGAGTTCATCGCCTTTCTCGACGACGACGATCTGCGCATCGCCGGCTCGCTGGACCAGCAACTCGCGCTATTCGACGAGATGCCGGAAGCAGGTTTCGTGGGCGGCGGCGTCCTGCTCGCGGACCAGAACTGCGTACCGACGCGCAAAAGCGCGCTCGTGAGGCCGGAACGCGGCGACCTGTTCTGGAAGATCCTGGAGCTGAGTGTCCACTTGATTCCGGGGTCAGTCGTCGTGCGTAAGTCGTGCTTTCAAACTGTCGGGCTCTTCAATAGACGACTTGCGGGCATCGACGATTGGGACATGTGGGTCCGCATTTCGGAATTGTATCCCGTGCTGGTGGACCAGCAGCCTGTCTGCATCTATCGTTGCGCGACGCCCGGCTCCGATCAGGGATCTTCGGCACTCGCGCGTCACTTGCATGCGGCCGTCAAACATCAGGCTCGTCTGCTTTCACTACCGCGAGCGCAATCGGCTTCACCGCAGCAACGACGCGCTGTGCGAAAAAACACTAAGCGCCGCGTTGCGGACACGCTTACGTGGCGCGCGGCTGAAGAGCTGCCGCGCGGAGCGTTCAGTTTTGCCGCGCAGAATTTCTTTACGTCGTTACGTTTGAGTCCGATGTGGGCGTTACGTCCCACGCATGTTCAGGTACTATGTCGCAGTCTTCGTTCCCCCCGAGAGATTGCCCGCGCAGGCTGATGCCAAAAGTTAGCGTGATCATTGCTACACGTAACCGCTGTGCGCTACTGCCGCGCGCAATCGAGAGCGCATTGCGCGCGGGCAGCGACGTGGAGATAGTCGTCGTTGACGACGCTTCCGAGGATCAGACGCCCGCCGTCTGCGCCAATTATGTGGACCAGGTTCGCTACGTGCGTTTGCAACGACGGCTCGGCATCGGCGGCGTACGCAATGTTGGTCTCATCTCGAGCACGGCCCCTTACATTGCGTTTCTGGATGACGACGATCTGCGGCTGCCAGGCACGCTTGATAAGCAAGTCGAACTTCTCGACGCGGCGCCGGGCGCCGGGATGATCTACGGCAAAGCACTGTATGGGAACGAACAGTGCGAACCGGCGGGCGGCTCCTATCCTGACGTCTGCCCACGCGACGATCTGTTTTGGCAGTTGCTGGTCTGGAATTTCATTCCCTCCCCCACCGTAGTGTTTCGACGTGCGTGTGTTACGCGACTCGGGCTAATTGAAGAGGATGCACCTGGCGTCGAAGATTGGGACCTGTGGGTGCGCATCGCCGAAGTTTATCCCGTGCTGGCGCTGGACGAACCGGTGGCGATCTGGCGACAACCGACGCGTACGTCTGATCAGTTCACGTCGCGAGGCGAGGAGCTTCACCGTCTCGCGCAACGGCTGCAACGTGAGAAATGGTTGAAGCTTCCGCGCGCGATCGAAGCAGGTGCGGCGCGACGACGCGAGATCGCGCGCGCTTTCGCGCGACGTGCTGCGCAACAGTTGCTTTGGGAAGGAGCGGCAAACCTCAAGAGCAAACAGTTCCGGCAGTTCGCGCGCGTGGCGCTGGCAAGTGCGCGTCTGCATCCGATCGGGGCCGGTAAAATAATTCTTTCACAGCCATTCAGCAGTAAGCCTCATGAAGATCGTCTTCTGTAAAACTGGTTTTGCGGGTCCGATCAGCGGCGCTGACGAGATCGCCGTGATGTACGCGAGCGAGTTGAAACGCGCCGGACATGCGACGGCCATGTTGCTGGTGCGGCCGCCGGCTGCTGACGATCCGCTGGCTGCACGGCTCCGCGAATCTGACGTCCCCTTGACCGCACTCGCCTCGCCCGCGTTCAGTGCTTCACTGGCGACCGGACGCAAACTCGCGATTCGGGCGATGAAGGCGTTCAAGCCCGCGAGCCAACTGATTCGCACTAAGTCGCGCAACATCGTCTTCGATCTGATGCAACGCTATCACGCGGCGTGCTGCGACTATTTGTCACGCGAACGCCCGGACGTGGTCCATGTGTTGACGCCGGATCAGGGAGCGATGATGTTGATTCGTTCGGCGCACACTGTCGGCGTGCCGGTGGTCTATCAGGAGGTCGGGCTGCCGTATCATCCGCCGGGTTTTGAAGAGGTTTCCGAACGGTTCACGTCGGTGTTGCCGCTGTGTGCGAGAGTCGCGGTGCTTTCTCCGCGCCTGGCCCGCGAGACAAATCGAGCGCTGCCGCAGGTCGTGTATCCGAGCGTGCTGCCATTGATCTCGCACGAAGTGCGCAACGGCACGCCGGTTTCAAGACGAAAACAACGGCCGGTGACGTTTGGGTTTGCCGCGCGGCTCGAATACCTCAAAGGTCCGCTTCAATTCATCGAGGCTTTTCGTCGCGTGCATACTGCGCAACTAAACGTTGAGGTCAGGATCGCGGGCGAAGGTTCGCAGCGCCAGGAGATCGTAAGCGCTTTGCGACGTCACGGTCTCGACAATAAGTGCCGACTTCTCGGCGTCTACAACAGCGTTGCCGAACGGAACGAGTTCATGGAGAGCATCGACGTCTTCGTGCTGCCTTCGCTCACGGAAGGAACGCCAAACGCCATCATCGAGGCGATGGCCCATCAGAAACCGATCGTCGCGACAAACGTTGGGGGAATTCCTGACCTGGTGAGTGAAGACGTTGGCATACTCGTGCCGCCCAATGACGTCGAAGCCCTGAGCACCGCGTTCGCACGTCTTGCCGGAGATCCGCAGTTGCTGCAAACGATGGGCGTAGCCGCGCGCAAACGATATGAACAGTTCTTCACGCCCCACGCCGTCCTGCCGCTACTCGTGGATTTCTATGAACGGCTCGCCGGGCAAGACGCCAACGGAAAACTCCCAGCCACACACCCCTGGGCGGATTTCAATAGCTAACTGTGCCCGCGCGCACGATGATCCAATTTTCAGGTCGTCACTTTTTGTTTCAACCAGCCAAGCAAACCGGAGCCGTCGCCGCGATAAGTGTGAAGCTTCGCAGTGTCGCCCGCGGGCCACATCGTGCTCGGCGAGCCCGGCCGGTAAAACGTAACGGCCAGGGACCGGCGCGACACGCGGCATTCATCTCGCACGCGCGACACCGCATGCCACGAATTCTCCGAGCGCACCAGCACCGCGGAGTTGCCGATCAGCGGCAAGATCACTCTTTCCCGATCGTTCATGTCTGACGAACGCAGGATCGTCAAACAACCGCCGTCGCGCTCGTCCCACGCGTCGTTGAAATACAGCACGTGCGTGACGAGTTTGTCTCGCAAATCGACGTGTGGGCCAAGCCAGGCGCTGCGGCCGTAATGGAAGACATTGATCTCGAACGGCAATTCGCTGAGATCCATTCCGGTCAAACGCGACATTGCCTCGCGGTAGTCTGCCGACAGTAGATCGTCAGCGAGCCGGCGCCACGAAGGACTCAGAAGCTCCGGCCGCGACGCCACGTTCGCGCCCATCATCACCAGCGATCGTGCTTCGTACTCGTAACCCTTCTCGCCGTCGTAACCCTTGACTGTCTTGAAGTGATCGCGCGGAAAAGTGTCGACGAGATCTGCCGCGTCCGCCGGTGAAAAGAGTTCGCCCACAAACGCCCAGCGATAAGGTTCAGACGCGAGCAGTTCAGGCGTGAAGCGTTTGAAGTCGATCATGCGCCGGTGCATTTCAGCAGATCAGCGCGCAGTTGATCAACCTCGCGCTTGACCGCTGCCTTCGCCTCTTTCGCTTTGGCCGCGAAATACTGTGGCCCCAATTCGAGTGCAAGATCTATTCTGTCGTTGAGCTCGCGCCACGATCCCAACTTCAGTTCCGCCGGCAGGTTCGTCACCTGCAAAAACCCTTCAGCCTTCGCCACCGGCAACGGCCCGAAGAGATGCGGAATGCCAAACGAGAAGGCCGTGATGTTGCCGTGCAGACTCGTGCCGGCAAACAGATCCGCGGCGCCGATAATCGAGAGCATGTCAACGACCGAACACGCGTCAACATACTTCAACGCGCCGTTAGATTTGCGCGACACGCGACGCAGAAACTCGTGATCGCCGTGGCAATAGCCGAGCGGAAGCAACACCACATCCCCGCGGTGTTTCTCACGATAGCGATTTAGTTGCGCCACAATCTCGTCTTCAGAAAACCCCGGGTATGGCTGACTCTGAAAACACAGCAAAGGACGCCTGACGTTAATTCCAAATCGCGAAAGCGTTCTCTCGCCGCGCCCGGCAAGACCTTCCGGACTAATCCGGTGGCTCAACATCACACACATGTCGGGCGCGACGTGCACGGTTTGACTCACGCCGGTGCGACGCAGCTTCTCGGCCGACGCTTCATCCCGCACCCAAATGCGACACGCAGCATCCAGCGCACGTTTCACATCGTCCGCCTCCGCCGTCGAGAACTCGTGCGGTACTCCACACGAGACGTACGCAACCACACTTCCCTGCGGCAAATCGCGCGGATCGATAATGAATGGTCCAACGGCCGAATAGTTCATCCAGCGTGCACGAAAGTTGCGCGCGTAAAAGTCAGACGGTTCGAGCCGGGAAAGTTTGTCGCGCAGTACGTACCCGGCATAACCACGAAAACCGATCGATTTGCGCAACGATTTGGCCGAAGTGCGCGAGTTTCTACCGTAGTGTTTGGCGATCAGATCTGCGTCGGTGCGCAGGAGGTCGCCGCCGCCGATGACCAGAGTTGACGGTTCAGGCGATGCCATCAGATTCGTAATCGATTGTGTTTGAAAACCGGCGCCTAGCGGAGCGTCGCCGGGCAGAAAAGAGTAAGGGTCAACCGGAGTGGTTACCAGTTGACCCAAAACGATCGGATAGAGCAGGTCGCCGAAATTCTCGACATCGAACGTGCCAAGTTGGCTGATTCTCCTCACGGCACGGTTCAGTCGCCCGCTTCGCCTTCGGCCAGAACCGGCTTCTGCGAACGGCGCGAGCGGAAGAACGACGTTCGATCCAAAACGTTCTCCTGAAACTGCTCGAGATAGAGATAAATCACGGGTGTGATGTAAAGCGTGATGAACTGCGACACGATTAAACCGCCGACCACGACCAAACCGAGCGGCCGCCGCGACGAACCATCAGCACCGTAACCGAGCGCAATCGGCAACGCGCCAAACACCGCGGCCAGCGTCGTCATCAGGATCGGACGGAACCGATCCATACTCGCATCGTGAATCGCAATGTCTGCTCTTTCACCGTGTTCCACGCGGTGGCGCGCGAAGTCGACGATCATAATGCCGTTCTTCTTCACGATACCCATCAACATGAACATACCGACGAAAGCGTAGAGCGACGCCTCGGCGCCGAAGATAATCAACGTCAGCAAACCGCCAACCAGCGCCGTCGGCAACGTCGAGAGCACGGTCAACGGATGGACGTAGCTTTCATACAGGATCGCGAGAATGACGTACATCACGAACACGGCGAGCGCCATCAGGATCGTCAAACTCGTAACCGTGCGGCTGAACGTTTGCGCCTCGCCCTGGAGCTCCGCGCGTACGCCCTGCGGCACGATCTCCGCCGCCGACTGCGTGATGTAGTCGGTTGCATCGCCCAGCGCCACGCCGGGTTTCAGGTTGAAGAAGAGCGTCATACTGGTGAACTGGTTCAAGTGGTTGACGACCTGTGGTCCAAGCGTCGATTTCCACGAGACGAGCTCACGCAGCGGCACGAGATTGCGGCCGTCGTCTGACTTGATGTAAAGCAGCGCCAGGTCTTCCGGCTTCTCACGCACCGAATCGTCCATTTCAAGAATTACCTGGTACTGATCCTCGGGTTTCTTTATCAGGTACGTATAGTTTTGCGAATAGGCCGTGCGCAGCAATGAAAGGATGCGAGCTTCGGAAACGCCGTAAGTCTTGGCCTGGTCGCGCCGGATCTCGATGTTCAGGTTTGGCGTGTTGTTGTAGTAGTCGGATGAAACGCTGAGGAAGCCGGGATACTCCATCAGCTTGCCCATCAGTTTCTGGCCCACTTCATAAACCTGGTTTGGGTTCGCACCGGAAATAGTGAACGCATACTGTCCCTGTTGCTGGCTCGTAACGCCCGTGCTGATCTCGAGCACCGGAAGCGGGCGCAAGAACGTCATCAAACCCGGAATCGAGTTGAGCTTGCCCATCATTTCGGCGGCGACTTCGTCAATCGGCCGGCGTCCTTCCGGCGCGCCGACAAACGTGAACGTGATGCCCTGGTTTGAAGCCAGAAAGCCTGTCGCACCCGTCATCGTAAAGTCAGTCTGGACGTTCGGATCGTTGTGCAGCATCTCGTCGACACGATCCTGGTACTCGCGCATCTGCTTCGGCGATGAGCCCTCTCGTGCAATGAACGCGCCGAAGAGCACGCCGCTGTCACCCGGCGGTAAGAATGCTTTCGGAACGATTGTGAACAGGTAGATCGTGCCCGCCAAACAGACGACCCAGATCACAAGCGACAGCCAGCGATGCCGCAGAAACCACCAGAGCGAGCCGCCATACATGTATAAAATGCGTTTCTCGATACCGCCGATAACGCGTTCCATCCACGTCTTTGTCGAACCCTCACCACGCCCGCTAAGCATCCGCGCACACATCAACGGTGTGAGTGTCAACGACACCAATCCCGAAGCAAGAATCGCGACCACGATCGTGATCGCAAATTCGCGAAAGATTCGTCCGACCAGACCGGTCATGAAAACCAGCGGGATGAACACGGCCGCCAGCGAGATCGTCATCGACATGATCGTAAAGCTGATCTCTTTCGCGCTGTTGATGGCCGCTTCGAAAGGTTGCTCGCCGCGCTCCATGCGGCGCACAGTGTTTTCCAGAAAGACGATGGCGTCGTCCACCAGAAATCCGATCGCGAGCGTCAGCGCCATCAGTGAAAGATTGTCGAGACTGTAGCCCAACGCGCGCATCACGATGAACGTGATGAGTAGCGACAACGGCAACGCTACGACCGGAATCAGCGTGTCCGTCACTCGACCGAGAAACGCAAAGATCACGATCACCACGAGCACAAAGGCGATCACCAGCGTCACCTGCACGTCGGCAATCGAGTGCACGATACTCTGCGAACGATCGTAAATCGGCGTGATGAAGATGGAGCCGGGCAGCTCCTGTGTGATCAACGGCAGCGTTTCATAAATGGACTTGGAAACATCCACCGCGTTGGCGTTAGCACGCCGGCTCACGGCGACGATCACGGTTGCCGACGGAACCGTGCGGCCGCGCACCCAGAAACGCATGTTCACGCGCTCGTCCTGCACGGAGTCTTTCACGGTGGCGACGTCGCGCAGATAGATCGGGGCGCCGTTTGTACCGCCCACGATCAGATTGGCGTACTGTTCGGCGGTTTCCAGCTGGCCTTGTGGTCTGAGTATGGCGGTGCCGGACGAACTGTCTAACTGGCCGGCGCCGGTGTAGCTCGTGCCGTTCTTGATCGCGTTGTTCAGGTCATCGATTGAGATATCGCGCGCCCACATCGCCGCGGGATTCGCCTTGATGCGAATCGCGGATTTGGTGCCGTAGACGTTGACCTGCGAAACGCCGGGCAGAATGCTGAGTCGCTGGCCCACATTGGTGCTGGCGTAGTCGTACAACTGACCGGGCGTGACCGAGTCGCTGGTCATCGCGATGTACATCAGCGGCTGATCGTTCGGGTTCGATTTTGAGTACGTCGGTGGCGAAGGAAGATCGGAAGGCAGACTTCCGGTTGCTTGCGAGATCGCCGTCTGGACGTCCGTCGCGGCGGCGTCGATGTTCTTTTCGAGTGCAAACTGGAGCGTGAAAGTCGCCACGCCCTGCGTGCTCTGTGAGGTCACGACTTCCAGTCCGTTGATCTGCATGAACTGGCGCTCGAGTGGCGTGGCGATGTTGTTGGCGATCGTGTCGGGGCTCGCGCCAGGGTAACCGACCACGACCTGAATTACGGGATAGTCAACTGCGGGCAGATCGTTGACCGGCAGTTGGAAGTAACTCATTACTCCAAACAGAATCACTGACAGCGTCAGCACCGCGGTCATTACCGGCCGCCGGATGAATGGCTCTGACAAATTCATGACTTCGATCCGTTTCCTGCGGTGGCGGGGCTGTTTGCTTCGCGCGGCTGTTCGGGCGCCACTTTGCCGCCGTGCGTGACGCCGAGTTGTCCGTCAGTCACGACGCTCTCGCCGGCTTGCACGCCTTTTTCAACGACGATCAGATCGCCCTGGCGTTGGCCCAACGAAACCGGACGTTGTTCGGCGGTCGAGTCGGCTTTGACCACATAAACGTAAGATCCGTCTGCGGAGAGTTGCGGCGCCGAGACCGGTACCAGCACTGCGCTTTGCACGGTACTCAAAACCAGACGCACGTTTACAAAGCGACCGGGCCAGAAACGATGTTCCGGATTCGGCAGCGTGGCGCGCAACGTCACCTGCCCTGTTTCGTTCTGCACCGCGTTGTCTACGAACGTGAGTTGGCCCAGGACCGGATCGTCCACCGTGTCGGGGAGGCGCACTTCGGCTTTCAACGTGCCCGCGCGCATCTGCTGTTGCACGGCGGTGAGATTGGTTTGCGAGATGGTGAAATCGGCATAGATCGGATTGAGCCGCTCGATCACCAGCAACGCATTACTCGGAATTGAGCTGGTCGACTCGCCGCCGCCCCCACTTTGCCCGCCGGGATTCACGACGTTGCCGACGTCGACGAGTCGCTGTCCGGCACGGCCGTCGATGGGCGAGTGGATGTAGCAGTAACTGAGTTGAACTTTCGCCGTTTCAATTGCGGCGTTATCAACTTTGATCGTTTCCTCCGCGCTGCGTACTGCTGCGCGCGCGGCTTCAGTGTTCGCTTGCAGCGTGTCGTAGTCTGCGCGCAGTTGTTGATACTGTTCGCTGGGGATCACGCCCTGCTCGACGAGGGTTCGATATCTTTCGACCTGCGTTCGACCCCATTTTTCACGCGCCAGTTCGCGGGCCATGTTGGCTTCGGCCTGCTTTTTGAGCGCGGCGTCGCGGGCGAGATTGGCCTGCGCCTGTTTGAGATTTGCTTCAAACGGCCGCGGATCGACCGTGAAAAGCAGTTGGCCTTTCCTTACGTTCGCGCCGTCGGTGAAGTGGATTTTCATGATTCGGCCCGACACCTGGGACTGAATCGCGACGGTCTCGCGCGGCACGATCTTGCCGAGCGCATCGAGATAGCTCGCAACGTCCTGCGACACGGCCGAAGCGACCTTCACGGGCGCCGGCGGCCGGTCAAAATTCTGTTGGGCTTTATTTACGCAGCCGGCGAGGGTCGGCAATAATCCTGCGGTCAGGAGTGCAAATCCCAGACGATAAGACAAGCTCTGCACGCGTTTCATACAAATAATTTTCCTTAGCTCATCCAGCGTCTACATGGACAACTGAAGTTTGGGTTGAGTTGGGTACGACGGCGCCCCCGGTTTTGTTGCGCGCGCATATCGGGCGAAATTGCGCACGGCGTTCGCGCCGGCCGGGGCCATTGTGCCACTTCGCGCGCCGCACCGCGACCGCCCGCGAGTGGCCACGCTTCCGGCAGCCCCGCCCGCCCGACTCCTGTTTGCCCTGAAGCCGCCAATAATACGCAACCACGCGTCGGTGCGGTGTTAAGTGAAGGTAAAAAGTTGTTAAGAATTGTGAACCGGCGCGGACGGCCGGTGTAGTAGGTCCGCCTTAAATTTTCTTAATCGCCTCGAATTCTCCCAGTGGTTCGCTAGTGAAGAAGCCGTCCCACCTCCAAATGCCACGTATCGCGACACCATCAAACTCACCTTCCAGGAGAAGCCCCGCGGCGTCAAGATATGGAGCGAATCCAGGTCAATCTTCTTTCCATCCATCAGTGCTTCACAGCTCCCATCCTTCTCAAACCATGCGTGAGGCGCATCATGCTCCGATAATATTTTGCACTGTCCTTTTAGGAGATTCTGTTCGACTGACACGAATAGTATTGTTCCGGTGAACGCGAGCTGTCCTGAGCTATCACGACCTGTCAGTTCATATCGTCCAAGAATCGGGTTGTCCGTTTTGTTGCTGTGGTTGTCACACCGAGACATTGCGACGAGCAACAGTAGCGCCGACAGGAGAGAGACCGTTTTCATAATCGCACCGATGAGCGCGGGCCGGTTGACGATCTGCGCCTCCACTTGTGCCACTTCGCGCATTGTCGCGAAATGGCCGCGAATGGCCGCCCACCACCCGGCTCAGACCGTAGTTCCCGTTTGCCCGAACGCACCCATAATACGCTGCCGCACGTCCAACCGGGTGTTAAGTGTACGTAAATATGTTAAGAATTGTGACCCGTTCAGATCGGTGTGACAGGAGACATTGATGAGTAGAGTTCGCAGTCTGTTTCGCAGGTCGTTGCTCAAAGCCCGGGGCAACCAACGTATCGATCCGCTGATGAACAGGATGTTTGAGATCTGGTACGACATGCCGTTCCCGCCGTCGCACTATTACAGTCCGCTACCCAACGTTCGCTCTCTGAAACAGAATCTGGCGCGTTGGTACAAAGAGGACACCTCGCCGGGCATTGATTGGAACGTTCAGGAACAACTGGCGCTGCTCGACGAACTGCGACCGTATTACGCTGAGGTCGCGGCATTACCGCCGTTTTCGCAAGTCACGCAGGATGGTTATGGTCCAGGTTACGGCGAGATCGAAGCTCTGTTGCTCTACATGATGCTGCGACGCGCGAAGCCCGCGCGAGTGGTGGAGATCGGTTCGGGCGTTTCGACCTACTACACACTTACGGCGCTGGAGACGAATCGCAAGCGGGACAACGTCGCATCGACCTTGACGTGCGTGGAGCCTTACCCAAAAGACAAGCTGCGCACCCTGGCCGCCGAACGCAACGTCGGCCTTCACGAATGCCAGGTGCAGGACGCCGGCCTGGATATTTTTCACGAACTTGGCGCCAATGATGTGCTGTTCATCGATTCCAGCCACGTCAGCAAAAAAGACAGTGACGTTGATTTCCTTTTTTTAGAAGTTCTGCCGCGCCTGCGCGAAGGCGTACTCATCCACATACATGACATCGCCTTTCCGATGCCCGCACTTCCGTTCGACCATTTCCTGTTTGACACTTACTTGTTCTGGAATGAAAACTCTCTCGTGAAGGCGTTTCTGCTCTTCAACACGTCGTTTCGGATCGAGATGTGCCAGAGCTACCTGCACCACCGCAATCCAGACGCGCTCAAAGCGATCATCCCCATTTACAACCCACAAACACACTTCCCGACTTCACTGTGGATAAAGAGAATAAGGTGAGGAGATGCGCAGCATTGCTCAGAAACGGTAATTACGACAGTTCGATCGGTTGGGCGGAGATTACCTGTTCCAGGTTGCGCAACGCTTGGAGTGTCTCTCTGGTTGCGGGCGCGTCGATTTCGATTAGGGCCATCGCTTCGCCACCGCGCTCGCGGCGCCCCAGGTGAAAACGGCTGATGTTCACGCCGCGCTCGCCGAGGATTGTGCCGACTTGTCCGATCACGCCCGGCACGTCGTGGTTGCGCGTTACGAGCATGTGGCCCTTCGGCGTCGCTTCGAGATGGAACCCATCGATCTCCGTGATGCGGCCTTCGCGCCGCTGTTCGCCGTAACCAAAAAGCGTGCCGGCGAGGCTCCGCGTCGACTGTTCGGTCGTGATCTCCGTGCGAATCGCGGGCGCCAAATCGCCGCCCGCGCGTACGTAAGTCGTGGTGACTTTGATCCCGCGCTCTTCCGCAATCAGGAAAGCGTTGACGACGTTCACACGCGCGCTCACGTCGCGCAACAGCCCGGCAAGAAACGCGCGCGTTACCGGCGTCGCGTCGACTTCCACAATCTCACCGGCAAACTCGATACGCACTTCACTCACCGGTTTATCGACTAGTTGCGCCTGAAAACGCCCCAGACTCTCGGCCAAAGCAACGTACGGCTGAAGCAAACTGAGCTCTTTAATTCCGAGCGTGGGAACGTTAACTGCTCCGCGCAACGCGCCCGTTAACAGAAAGTCGCGCATCTGTTCGGCGACAGTGAACGCAACGCCTTCCTGAGCTTCAGCAGTGGAAGCGCCAAGGTGCGGCGTGACAATCACCTGGTCCAGGTTCAACAGCGGATGATCCGCCGCCGGCGGCTCCTGCGAGAACACGTCCAGCGCCGCGCCGGCAATGGTGCCACCGGTGATCGCTTCGTAAAGCGCGTCTTCGTTAACCAGACCACCGCGCGCGCAGTTGATGATCCGCGCGCCTTTCTTCATCTTCGCAAACACCTCGCGATCGATCAGCCCGCGCGTTTCCGCCGTCAGCGGTGTGTGCACCGTGAGGAAATCAGCGCGCGAATACACTTCATCCAAAGGCGCCAACTCGATTTCCAGATCGCGCGCCTGTTCGGGCGCAATGAAGGGATCGTAAGCGACGATCAACATGCCCATCGCGCGTGCTCGCGAAGCAACGACACGGCCGATGCGTCCCAAACCGACGATGCCGAGGGTCTTGCCCTGGAGCTCAACGCCAATGAATTTCTTTCGTTCCCAGCGTCCGGCTTTCAAGCTGCTGTTGGCCTGCGGAATGGATCGCGCCAGTGAAATCAAAAGCGCTATCGTGTGTTCGGCGGTCGTGATCGTGTTGCCGTCGGGCGCGTTCATCACCACGATGCCGCGAATTGTCGCAGCCGGCACGTCGATGTTGTCCACGCCGACGCCCGCACGCCCTATCACCCGCAAACTAGTCACATTCGCCAACAGATCAGCCGTCACTTTCGTTTCACTGCGAACGATCAGGCCTTCGCAGTCCTGCAGCGCCTGGACCAGCGACGGCTTACTCAGACCAGTCTGCTTTTCAACGTTGAAACCCGCCGCGCGCAACGGCTCGAGACCGCTGTCGCTCACATCGTCAGCTACAAAAATCTTCATCGCCATCGTCAGCTGCTTTTTACTCTCCACGAGGATCTAAATGCTTGCCAGTAAAAAGGCCGTATGGTAACAGATACCGCTCGGGGGGAGATAACCGATGGAGATTCTTGTTTACCGACGCGGCCAGCAGAAGGTCATGGAAGGTTTCACGGCAGCCCAGCTTCCCGAGCTCCTGCAGGATTCGGAAGCTGTCATCTGGGTTGATATGGAATCGCCGACCGCAGCCGACGAACAGGTGCTACTTGACGTGTTTAAGTTTCACCCGTTGACTGTCGAAGACTGCCGCGAGAACCGCCACTACCCGAAGATCGAAGAGTTTCCCGGTTACATCTATTTCATCGTTCACGGCGTGCGCGCCGATACGAGCCCCGATCGCTTCAACACGATCGAGCTGGACGGCTTTCTCGGCAGCAACTACGTCATCACCTACCACCACGATTACTTCCGCAGCATCGCCAACGTCAAACAACTGCTGAGCACGAGCCCGATTGCGTGCCAGCGTGGTCCAGCGTTTCTGTTGCACCAGATCCTGGACCAGGTCGTCGACTATTACTCGCCGGTGCTGGACGACTTCGACACCCGCATCGACGAACTGGAAGAGTCGATCTTCAGCTTGCAGCGGCCGAACAACGAAATCCTGGGGCAGATCATGGACCTGAAGCGAAGCGTGCTGCGGCTGCGTCGCATTTCAAACAAGCAGATGGACATTCTGCTGCGTATGAGTCGGGGTGAGTTTAAGTTGATACCCGAAGACATGCGGCCGTTCTATCGCGACATTTACGATCACATTGCGCGCGTGACGGACCTCGCCGAGAGCTACCGCGACCTGATCGGCGGATCGCAGGAAGCGTACTTGTCGGTCGTGTCTAACCGGATGAATCAGATCATGAAGGTGCTGACGATCTTCTCGGCGGTCATGTTGCCGTTGACGTTCATCGCCGGAGTGTACGGCATGAACTTCGACAACATGCCCGAACTGCACACTCGCTATGGTTACTTCGGCGCGCTGGTCGTAATGGGCGTGGTCGCGCTGGCAATGCTGATCTTTTTCTGGCGGCGCGGCTGGCTGGGCGGCGGACGCGAGACGTAGACTAGGTGGGGTCGGCGTCCTTCAGTTCGTCGCTTTCATCAAAAGCGCCATCGGGGCTTGGACCATCGGAATCATCCGCTTCATCCCCGTCCAAAGAACCTTCCTCTTCGAGATCTTTCAAAGTTTCTTTACTCGTCGCCTCGTCGTGTCTTTTCTTGATCGTGTCCAACCTGTCTACCTCCAGAGAAACATAATTAGCGCGGTACCGATCGCACCGTAAAAGCCGGCGACAAGATCGTCGGCCATAATTCCCAGGCCACTGCGCAGCCGCTCAAACCGTCGTGCAGGATAGGGTTTGAAGATGTCAAAAAGACGAAAAAGTATGAACGAAACTATCACTCCGCTTTTCAGCGGCCCACCTGCAAGCAACGACAGGGGCAACATCGCGATCATCTGTCCCGCCACTTCATCAACCACAACCTTGCCGGGATCTTTCAACCGCAAAATTCGTTCGGTGCGCGTGGCGGCCCAAATCCCCGCCCACGTGATCACCACGATTCCGACAATCTGCGCCGCCAAAGAACCGAGTAACAGAAAAACACCGATGCCTACGAGCGATCCAAATGTGCCCGGCATCAGCGGTAAGTAACCAACACCCCACGTCGAGATCGCTAATGCGACGTAATCAAGACCGTCGTGTGTACGTTTCGGCGCCGGTAACGCATCGGCCGGCACAACCACCGTCGGATTCAACTCGTCGCTGGACTGCTTCAGTGACAACGTCAGACTGAAATCCTTCCAATCAGATCGTACTCGTGCGCTTCCGTGATCTCGACGTTTACAAAATCTCCCGCTGAGGGCAACACGCCGTCAGGCACATCGTTGATGAGCACACAGCCGTCGATGTCCGGCGCCTGCGTTTCCATTCTTCCCTGCCACAGCAGCTCGCTCTCTTTCGACTCGCCTTCAAACAACACTCGCACCGTCTCACCGACGCGTGCTTTGTTCTTGCGACGCGAAATACGCGCCTGTTGTTTCATCAACGCCGTGCGGCGACGGGCGGCGATTCGTCCCGGAACTTTGTCAGACAGCGCGAAAGCCGGCGTTCCTTCTTCGTCTGAATAGGTGAACACGCCGACGCGATCAAACTCCACGTCCTTAATAAATCCGAGTAACTCTTCGAAGTCGGCTTCAGTCTCGCCGGGAAAACCGCTGATGAACGTAGTGCGCACTGCTATGCCCGGAACACGGTCTCGCACGCGTCGAATAAGCCGTTCGAGACTCTTGCGATTGCCGCCGCGTTTCATCAGTTTGAGAACGTTCTGTGAAGCGTGCTGCAACGGCATGTCTAGATACTTGACTGCACGCGGCTCTTCGGCAAGCACGTCGAGAAACGCTTCGCTGATGTGCGTCGGGTAGGTGTACATCACTCGCACCCACTCGATGCCGTCCACGCGCGCCAGCTCGCGCAACAAGCGGGCGAGCGCGTCCTGCTTGCCGAGGTCTTCGCCGTAAC
>DASUOZ010000019.1:0-4097 GCA_036276375.1 Pyrinomonadaceae bacterium
CCACCGCGCCATCACGCGGCACCTGATTCAAACGCAATCCCTGTGACGTCGGATCAAACACCTGCAACTGGCGACGCGGTAAGTCAACGGAATAACCCAGCGGAGCGAAAACGTCGGTCGGATCGAGTATGCCGTCGATTGAACCCGGAAGGCTCGCGACCACTGCCGCCATTGCTTTGGTTGAAATTCGATTACTGGGTGTGCCGAGAGCCAACCCGGAAAGTCTTGCTTCCTGATTCGAAGCAATTGGTGCTGTGCTGAGCCCGCCGACCAGCGGTCGCCGCGACTTAGCCACCTGCAAACGCGCGCGCTCGACAACGTTGCGCGTGATGAGTGATACGCCTGCGCCGGTGTCGACCGCAAACGTAAACGGTCCGGCGCCGTTGATCCAGGCGGTGGCTAACAACCCGCGACCGCGCTCGTCGCGCAATCGGATCGGCGCTACGTAACCCGCGGAACCAGACCCCGAGTCCGGCTGCAAACGTCGAAGGGCGATTCCTGCTCGAGGAACCGCCCATGCAACTGTTGCAACACTCAGGGTGATTAGAGCGATAGCAAGTTTAGCTTTGCTCACGACTCCGAACTCCCACTAACAATTAGTAGTTTCGGTCGCGCTTGCGCAGCTTGTAGGTCCACAGCGCGGAGCCGCCGGCGCCTGACAGCGCACCAATCGCCGCCCCCTTCTTGCCACCGATCAAACCACCGACAGCCGCACCCGCGCCGGTGCCGATCGCGACCGTCAGCTTATCGCGGTGCTTATCCCAAAAGCTTCGCTTCTGCGGCTGATAGTCGTAGTAGACGCGCGAAGAAGAAGCTCGCGATCCCGTGTTGCGATAGACGACGCGACTCGGCGCCCGTCTTACTGTACTCGTGTTAACCACCCGGTTTTCGGTCTGCGAAGCTGCCGCAAAGCCGTCTGCAAAACCGGTCTTATAAGCTGTCTGTTCACCGGCAGTAGCCAATTCACCGGGAAGCGTTTCGTTGTTAGCAACCTGGGTGGTTGCAGCCGGAGCGGTAGTAGTTGGCGCCGCTGTTGCCGTTTCCGCCGAGGCCGGCTGGCTGCGGTGCATCACCAACGCACCGAAAGAGCCACCAATCAGGGCTGCGATCAGGGCAACTGGAAGAAGTTTGTTTGTCATAATCATCGCTCTGGTCTCCTTGAAAAATATCCAAGTGCTACAAGCACACAGCGCCTGTCGCAAAAGCCATTCCAGTATTGCCGGGATTAGTTAAGTTTGGTCGGGAGCGGGCTAGATCGTAGCAGTTAAACGCACAAAAAGGGCTTCGCAAGAAATTCACAAGCGAAGCCCAATGGTTCTGTCGTTTCCTATGCAGCAAACCGTACCCGATATCGAACTTGTTGTACTCGATATCGGTAAACGGACCTACGCCGCGCGTTGTACCGGCTTGTCTTTCAGCAGTTCGAGCGCTTTCTTGAGCTGAAGATCTTCGGTCGCCGGTTTAGGCGCCGGGGCCGGCGCGGGCTTTTCAGCTCCCGGCTCGGGGTTCTGAATCGCATCGTCGTCGTTGCCCGTCAGTTCGTCGGGATCGACCGCCTCGGCGGTTTCCTGACCTTTGACTTCCACTGACGGCGCGACACCGGAGTGCGCGCGATCTTCACCAAGGAACGTCTTGCCGCCGGCGGTCGCCCACTTCACGGTGGTCAGCAAGAGACCGTCGCCACCGCGCAACTGGAACAGTTGCTGTTCGGTGCCGGCGCCGAAACTCTTTTCGCCGACGACCTGTCCGCGATTCCGCTCAATTAGCGCTGAAGCAACGACTTCGGCTGCTCCGGCCGTGCCGGTATTGATCAAGGCCACAACCGGACCGTGGAAGATCGCTTCTTTCGGGTCGGCACTGAAGGTCTTCAGGGGCTTCCCTTCACGGCCGATTGTCTGCGCGATCACGCCGTCTTTAATGAAGAGATTTGCGACTGCGGCGGCTTCGTTCAAGGAACCGCCGGCAGTGTCGCGCATGTCGATGACGATCTTCTGCACACCCTGTTTGACGAAATCCTGGAGACGAGTGCGGACCTCAGCGGCGTCGCCGTCACCAAAACTGTTGATTCTGAGGATGCCGACGCGACCGGCGTCGATACGCCCTTCCGCTGACGGCGCGCGGGACGAGCCGCGCTTCACGGTAATGGTCAACGGGCTCGAGTTCGCGCGCAGCACGCGAAGTTTTACTTCGCTGCCGGCGGTTCCGTTGAGCAACTGCTTGGCGTCATAAAGCGAGATGTCCCGAGTGGCTTTGTTGTCGATGTACTCGATAATGTCGCCAGCATTCAGGCCCGCCTGATCCGCGGGCGAACCCTTCATGGGTGCGATCACGTAGAGATACGACGCGACCTGCGACAGTTCAGCGCCGATACCGACTTGGTTATTCTTGGTTCCGGCGTTGTAATCCCGCACCTGTTCCGGTGTCAGGTAAGTTGAATAGGGATCGAGTCCGTAGGCCAGTCCGCGCAGGGCGCCGGCTCGAACTTTATCCATGTTTGGCTCATCTACGTAATCGTTCTGAATGTGCTGCAACACACTTTCGAAAATCCGCAGTTGTGCGTTCGGATCGTTTGCGGGTTGTTGTGCGCTGCTGGAAAGCAGCCCGCCAGCGACCGTATATAACGTCAGGGTCGCCGACATCAGAATCAGGATGAACTTGGTACGAAATGACATTTACTTACCTCTTGGATTACGCTCATGAATCAATTCATGATTGGTTAGCCGGAGTGCCAAAGATCGCAATGTTTTGCGAACGGAAACGTATGATACAGGCAGCATGAACCAGCATCAAGCATTGTCAAAGCTCGCCGGACCCGTTCTGGCGCTGGATCTCGGCGAAAAACTGGTCGGAGCTGCCGTGTCGGATGACAGGCTCGTCACGATCAAACGACTCGCACCACTCAAGCGCTCAAACTGGAAAAGACTACTTCAGGATGTCGTGACTTTGATCCAGCGCTATGACGCGCAAACCGTGGTCATTGGTTTGCCGCTCAGACTCGACGGCACTTCCGGCGAGGCCGCGGAAAAAGCACGCCAGACGGCCACAAATCTGGCGCGGTCCATCCCCCAGACAGTCTATTTACAGGATGAACGCTTGACTTCTTTCGAGGCGATGGCGAATTTAAAGGCCGAAGGGCGCAAGCCCGATGAGATACCGGCCCTGATCGATGGCGAAGCGGCGGCAATGATCCTTCGCGACTTTATTCAGACAGATCAAGAGAAGGTTCCGGTCACCCCCAGTTCACGATGAAAAAACTAATACTTCTGGTCCTGGCAATTCTCCTGTTGGCAGGCGCTGCTGCCGGTGCGTGGGTTTATTCGGATCTTCATAAACCGGTCAGTCATAGCAAGAGCGGCCAGTACATCGAAATCCCCAAAGGCTCGTCTCCTTCGACGATCATCAAGAAGCTGACGGCTGAAGGCGTTCTCAAGCACGAGTGGCCGCTGAAGCTTTACCTCAAGGGTAGCGGCAAAGGCGCGACGCTTAAGGCCGGCGAGTATGATTTTCCTTCGCCGATTTCACCGCTCAGCGTGCTCGCGAAGCTGCAGGAGGGCGAGCGCCGTCTCAACCGCATCACCATAATCGAAGGCTGGACGCGCTGGGACATCGCGAGGGCGATGCTTCAGATGCCCGAGTTTCACCTCGACAGCGAAGCTCAAGCATTAGCTTTAATGGATAACGCGAGCCTGATTGCCGATCTCGATCCTAAAGCGTCGAACCTTGAAGGTTATCTCTTCCCCGACACTTATGAGTTTTCACCGGAAACGCCGCCGGCGGAGTTGATCGAGATGATGGTGGACCGTTTTCGCGGCGTGTGGAAAGCGGATTGGACCGAGCGCGCGCGCAGCCTCAGCATGTCGCCCCGGGAAATAGTCACGGTGGCTTCGATCATTGAGACGGAAGCGAAGCTCGACGAGGAACGACCGCTGGTCTCGTCAGTCATCTACAACCGGCTGCAAAAAAATATTCCTCTTGCGGTCGACTCGAGCGTGATCTACGCATCGAAGCTGGAAGGAAAGTGGCGTTACGACGGGAAGGTTTACAAGAGCGATATCGAACGACGCTCGCCGTATAACACACGCATCTACGCGGGGCTG
>DASUOZ010000020.1:0-4799 GCA_036276375.1 Pyrinomonadaceae bacterium
CTATTCAACTATGTCCGACACGGTGCCGGCTCCGACCGTGCGCCCGCCTTCACGAATCGCGAAGCGCAACCCCTTCTCCATGGCGATCGGCGCGATCAACTCGATCTCCATCGCCACGTTGTCGCCCGGCATCACCATCTCCACTCCTTCCGGCAAATGCGCTACGCCCGTCACGTCCGTCGTGCGGAAGTAGAACTGCGGCCGGTAGCCCGTGAAGAACGGCGTGTGCCGTCCACCTTCTTCCTTCGTCAACACATAAGCCTCGGCCTTGAACTTCGTGTGCGGCGTGATCGAGCCCGGCTTGGACATCACCTGCCCGCGCTCAATGTCCTTCCGCTCCACGCCACGCAGCAGCAGACCAACGTTGTCTCCGGCCACGCCTTCATCCAGCAGCTTCTTGAACATCTCGACGCCCGTAACCACCGTGCTCTTCGTCGGCCGGATGCCCACGATCTCCACCGACTCGCCCACCTTGATCTTGCCGCGCTCCACGCGCCCGGTGGCCACCGTGCCGCGACCCGAAATCGTGAAGATGTCTTCCACCGGCATCAAAAACGGCTTCTCGATGTCGCGCTCCGGCGTCGGAATGTAGCTGTCCACCGCGTCCATCAACTCGACCACCGTCTTCTCCCATTCCGGATCGCCTTCCAGCGCCTTCAACGCACTGCCGCGCACCACCGGAATATCGTCGCCCGGAAACTCATACGCGCTCAACAACTCGCGCACTTCCAGTTCCACCAGCTCCAGCAACTCCGGATCGTCGACCGCGTCGGCCTTATTCATAAACACGACCATCGCCGGCACGCCTACCTGCCGCGCCAGCAGTATGTGCTCGCGCGTCTGCGGCATCGGCCCGTCGGTCGCCGCCACCACCAGAATCGCTCCGTCCATCTGCGCCGCACCCGTGATCATGTTCTTCACGTAGTCGGCGTGCCCCGGACAGTCCACGTGCGCGTAGTGCCGGTTCTTCGTCTCATACTCCACGTGCGCCGTAGCGATCGTGATGCCGCGCGCCTTCTCTTCCGGCGCCTTGTCAATCTGATCGAAGGCCACAAACTGCACCTTCGGATTGTTCTTCGCCAACACCTTCGTGATCGCTGCCGTCAACGTCGTCTTCCCGTGATCCACGTGCCCGATCGTCCCGATGTTCACGTGCGGCTTTGAACGGTCAAATTTTTCCTTCGACATCCCTCTTCCTCTTCTTTAAATAAGGATCATAGCGTGCGCGCCAAAATAATAACGTGCCTGGGGAGACGCTGGAGCCCGCGATGAGATTTGAACTCATGACCTCCTCCTTACCAAGGAGGCGCTCTACCCCTGAGCTACGCGGGCTCGAAGCCCAAAGCGTTTTCAAACCTTGGAGCGGGCGACGAGATTCGAACTCGCGACCCTCAGCTTGGAAGGCTGATGCTCTACCAACTGAGCTACACCCGCCCTTGTCATTGTCGATTTTTGATTTTCGATTGACGACTTGCAGTTATGCCGCGGCTTTCGAAATCAGCAATCAAAAATCAAAAATCGACAATGGTTTTGCAGGGGGGAGGATTCGAACCTCCGTAGGGTGTGAACCCGCCGGGTTTACAGCCCGGTGCCATTAACCACTCGACCACCCCTGCATCTATTAATTATGCCGTGGAGCCGGCGAAGGGACTTGAACCCCCGACCCTCTGATTACAAATCAGATGCTCTACCAACTGAGCTACGCCGGCCCGCTATAGTGCACAAATAGCGCAATCCGACAAAATGCGGATACTACCAAGCGACCTGCAAAAACGCAAGTCGCGGTCAGAACTACAGATAACGAACCAAAATACGCCTGATTCGTGCTAGTATTCCTTCACCTCACGCACGTCCCAAATTGCCCCTTACCTCTCTACTAATCAAAGGAGACTAAGACATGGCAACGTTCCGCTTCTCGCGAGCACTTCTGCTTTTGCCCATTCTGTTTCTGCTAGCCCTCGCCGGCACCGCCGGCGCGCAAACACCCGAAGTTGTCGCCCCAACCGCCAAAGAACCAATGCACGTCGCCGGCAAAACCCAACTTTATTGCGCCGGTTACGTCCGGCTTCAGCGTCTGCCCAACATGCCGCAGGTCGTCGGCGCGGAGGAAGAACAGGAACAACGAATGTTCACCGACGGCGACGTTGTTTATATAAATGCCGGCTCGCGCCAGGGCATTGCTGACGGCCAGAACTTCCAAATAATCCGCCCGCGCGGTGACATCAAGGGCGTTTACCGGCAAAAGCCCGGTTTTCTCGGCACCTACATCCAGGAAGTCGGCCAGCTACAGGTTTTCAAAGTCGGCGAAAACACCTCCGCGGCACAAATCACCACTTCCTGCGGCGACATGGTGATGTTGGGTGATCTGCTCACTCAGATACCAGATCGCGACTCACCGTTGCAGCGTCCCGAATTAAACGTCGAGCGCTTCGTCGATCCCACGCGTAAACAGGTCGGGCGGCTGATGATGGCCAGAGACAATCGCGAGATGGTGACGCGTAACGACATCGTCTATATCGACCTCGGCGGCGAAGACAACGTCAAAGCCGGCGACTACCTGACGATCTATCGCCCGCTCGGCACCGGAAACGTCACGCGTTTCGATAACGAAGAAATGGGTCGCAACCGCGCCTCAGGTTTCCAAAGCGAGCGTTATCGCGGCGGTGGCTTCTCGACCCAGGGAATGCGCGCCAAGGATTCGACCGCGTTTGTCGACACGGACGGACGTTATCGCTACAAACCCGTCACCACCCGTGAAGTCAAAAGGCATCGGCCGTTGATGCCGCGTAAGATCGTGGGTGAAATGGTGATTATTGACGTGCAGACGAGAACCGCGACCGCCATCATCACGCGCGCCGTTGGTGAGGTTCACACCGGCGACTGGGTCGAGATTCAGTAAGTTCAGCCACGGACTCACACGGGACAAAAACGATCAGAGTTGGTCCGTGTCCATCCGTGGGAATCCGTGGCGAGTTTCTTTCGCGCGGTTGTCCACGACCCCGCGGTAGAAGGACATGAAATACCCGTACATCGAAGTGCACGCCGAGATCACGACGAGCCAGAGCATTGCTCTGCCGGCCGTGTAAATCAGCACCTGCCAGTCGTTGCCCGTGGTTGGTCCATCCGCGACGAGGTGCTGCCACGCAATCCGCAACTCCGGCACCGACCAGAACTCGATCGCCGGAAACGGCCGTCCGAAGTTTGCCACGGGAGGTTTGCCGGCCACACTTGATCCAATCAGCAGCGCCACCGTCACCACCTGAGCCAGCATCTTAAACTTGCCCATCTTCGACGCCGAGATCACGACGCCGTCGACCGCCGCAATCGAACGTAGTCCCGTCACCGCAAACTCGCGACCAATAATAATGACTACCGCCCAGGCTGGCGCGAGTTGATTCTCAACCAGCGAGATCAGCGCTGCCGAAATGAGTAGCTTGTCGGCGATAGGGTCGAGCAGTTGGCCCAGACGCGTGACCTGCCCGCGACTGCGCGCGATGTGGCCGTCGAGATAATCCGTCAGCGCCGCGCCCAAAAACATCAACACACCGAGGACGTGCCGCGGCACGCCAAACCAGTTTTCGGAAAACGGCGTCAGCAGCACCACGACCAGCAGCGGGACGATAAAGATCCGCAGTAGCGTTAATGCGTTCGGCAGGTTCACGGTAATTGCGAGTGTAGGTCCCTATTCGGTACAGGTCAATCTGGGCTTTTATTCACTGAGGTCTTAATGGAACTTTATCCGTCTCTCCGTTGAATACGGAGTATGAAACTCCTGACGCTACTATTTCTCTCTGTTCTTTTCGTTCCAACCACCTATGCCGCGGTTCATATCGACGACCAGCGCGCGGCGGAAATCCTGAAACAGGCCCGCGAAGCGATCGGCGGCGAACAACGCCTGCAAAAACTCGAGGCACTGCACATCAACGGCCAGTACCGCCGTGTGTTCGGCGAACGCGAAATGACGGGCGATCGCGAGATAAGTATCGCGCTTCCCAACAAGTATCTCGTCGAAGACTCGATGAATCCGGGCGGGCTGAGCACCGCGATGATCAATACACGCGGCCTGAACGGCGAGCGTGCGTGGAGCGGATCGAGCGGCGGCGGTGGCATGGTTATTCGCTTCGGTGGACCAGGCGGAGCACAGTTGACGCCCGAACAGATGGAAGCCGGATTGAGACGGATCTATCAGGCTGAATTCACTCGTTACCTGTTGGCAGTGACGCTCGCACCGCCGCCTTCGCTCGCGGTCGAGTACAAATACGCCGGTGAGTCGGACGTTGACGGTGAACCGGCGGACGTTGTTGACGTGACCGGGCCGGAGAACTTTTCGGTTCGGCTGTTCTTCGACAAGAAGAATCACCTGCCGCTGTTGCTGAGTTATCGTGGGCCCAAGCCCCGCGTCGTGACGATGAGCCGTCCCGCCGAGGCCGTGGCTCCGAAACCCGAAGACTCCAAGAAAGCGCGCGACGAAGCCGAGCAGAAACTTCACGCGGAAGCTCCAACGACACGGCCTGAAGAAGTCGACTTCTATATCCGTCTCAGCGATCACAAGAAAGTCGACGGCTTGATATTGCCGTTCAAGTTCACGTTTCTCACCGCAAGCGAGGTTTCGGAAGAGTTTGAGATCTCGAAGTACCAGGTGAACCCGCAGTTCAAACCGGACAAGTTCGAGAAACACTGATGCTCCCTTATCTGCTTTTGCTTCTGCTTCCGCTCGTGCAGGCCAACGCCACGCTCGAAGTGATCGTGAAAGATCCGTCCGGCGCGCTGGTCAGTAAAGCGCAAGTAGTACTCGTCAG
>DASUOZ010000021.1:0-12836 GCA_036276375.1 Pyrinomonadaceae bacterium
GGATATTCGCGGCCAAGCTGCGCTCTAACTTTTTCAATCGCCTCGCGCATCGCGCGCGCGTTCTCTTCTTTAGAAAAATCTGTAAACGGTTCGTTACGAAACTCTGTTGGCATAATTCGACTCCTGTCCACGGATCACACCACTTACACAAAGGATCGGTGCGATCTTTGGATTGATTTAATCCCACTTACCGGCTTTTTGTAGTTTCTTAATCTTACGCTTGACGATCTCGCGCTTGATGGTGCTCATCTTGTCGAGAAACACGATCCCATCGCAGTGATCTGTTTCATGCAACATGCAGCGCGCCGTGAGTTCCATGCCGTCAAGCTCAAACCATTCGCCTTTCAAATCCTGCGCGCGCACAATCGCTCGCAAGCTGCGCTCAACCGGTGTGAAGATTCCGGGAAACGACAAGCAGCCCTCTTCACCGTTCTGATTTCCCTCGACGCGCAGCACTTCCGGATTGATCAGCGCCACACGCTGCTGCGGATCCTTGCCACCCGAGCAGTCCATCACAAAGAGCCGCTGGGGCACACCGACTTGCACCGCGGCGAGGCCTACGCCGGGCGCGGAGTACATCGTCTCAAACATATTACTGACCAGCCTCTCCAGGTTCGCGTCAAACTCCGTCACGGGATCCGCGGGAGTGTCGAGCACCGGCGCCGGCCACTTAACTATCTCCAAAACAGCCATGGCCTGATTCTACGCTGAACGCTTGTCTAAGCCTAATACCATCCACAGATTCCGCAGAGGCTCTGTGTAATCTGTGGATGGCTTTAACTAGTAGCCTCGTAACTGCTCACGATACCCATCAAAGTTGCGCTTCATTTCGCCGAGACTGTCGCCGCCGAACTTCTCGCGCAGCGCCCGCGCGAGGACCAACGCGACCATCGACTCACCGATCACGCCGGCTGCCGGAACCGCCGTCACGTCCGAACGTTCAAACGCCGCGGCTTCCTCTTCTTTGGTGTCAATGTCCACGGATCTAAGCGAGCGACGAAGCGTCGCCAAGGGTTTCAAGTGGCCGCGGATGCGAATCTCCTCGCCATTCGTAATACCGCCTTCGAGTCCACCGGCGCGGTTTGTTTCACGAATGAACTCGCGCGTCTCCGAGTTGTAAGCAATCTCATCGTGAACTTCAGAGCCCGGCAAACTGCTCGCTTCGGCGCCGGCGCCAATCGAAACCGCTTTCACAGCCGGAATCGACATCACCGCCTGCGCCAGCAATCCGTCGAGTTTCAAGTCCCACGCTGTATGTGAACCCAAACCGGGAACAACGCCGCGCGCCGCGACTTCAAAGATTCCGCCGAGCGTGTCGCCTTGATGGCGCGTTTCGTCGATTAAGGCAATCATCTTCTGCTCGACTTCTGCGTCGGCACAATGCAAAGGTGCGTCGTCGGCGATCGCCGCGATCTCGTTCCAGGTTAACTCCAGCGGTTTTTCCGGAATGCCGCCGAGTTGAATCACGTGACTACGCACTTCGATCCCGAAGCTCGTGAGCAACTGTTTCGCGACTGCGCCGCACGCGACCCGAGCGGTTGTTTCGCGAGCGGAAGCACGCTCGAGGATGTTGCGCAAATCGCGCACGTCGTACTTCAAACCACCGGGAAGATCTGCGTGACCGGGTCGCGGGCGTTTCAAACGCCGTGATTTTTCCGGCGCGATGTCGCGCGGTTCAGCCGCCATGACGTTGGTCCAGTTGGGCCAATCTTTGTTTTCGATCAGCAACGTGATCGGCGAGCCGAGCGTGAGTCCGTGGCGCACACCGTTCAGAATCTCAGCGTGATCGCGCTCGATCTTCATGCGTCCGCCGCGGCCGTAGCCAAGCTGGCGCCGCCGCAGTTCGGCGTCGACAAGTTCCTGATTGATAGCCAGGCCCGCGGGCAGACCTTCCAGAATAGCGACGAGCGCGCGACCATGTGATTCTCCGGCTGTTGTGAATCTGAGCATCAGTTTAAGAAGTCCTCGGCGAAGATGTTTCCGCGTCCGAGAATACCATTGGGATCGAAAAGCTTTTTCAACGCCGCCATCTGGCGGAGTTGATCGTCAGTATAAAAAAGCCGCAGGTAGTCGCGTTTCAACTTCCCGACTCCGTGCTCCGCGGAGAGAGTGCCACCGACGGACGCGGCGTATTTCAGAAACCGGACGTACAACTCACGCGCGCGGGCGCCTTCGTTTTCGTCGCGCGGCAGGATATTGACGTGCACGTGATTGTCGCCGATGTGGCCGAAGATCGTGTAACGCAAACCGCTCGACCGCAGAGTTTGCTTATAGAGGTCAAAGAGCCCGGGAAACGCTTCGTCCGGAACAGCCATGTCGGTTGACACTTTTCGCTGCCGGTAATGTGCAAACCACTCGTTCATGAGCACCGGCAGTTGGTGGCGAAACTCGCGCAATCTTGCCTGGTCCTGTTCGTTGGTGGCAAACCACGAATCGGTGAAGGCGTGATGCTTATCCAGGAGCGCGAGCCAGCGATTGAGGATCGCTTCTTCCGTTGAATCCGTGGTTTCCTGTTCGAAAAAAATCGCGGCGACAGCCGCCCCGGGAATCTCCGGATACTTTTGGCGCAGGAAGTTTAATGATTCGTTGTCGAAGAACTCGAGCGCGCGTGCATCGACGGCGCCGCGCCTGGCTTCCGTGACAAACGCGAGGACGTCGGACTCGTTGGCGAAGAAGACGACGCCACTCAGCAATCCCTGAGGCTTTGGGACCAGTCGCGCTTCGATTTCGCAAATCACTGCGAGCGTGCCTTCGCTGCCGATGAAGAGATCAAGGGCGTCCATGTCGGGTGTGAAGAAGTAGCCCGCTGCGTTCTTGCGGGTCGCAGGCGGACGGTATGTAGGGAGCGGGATTTTAGAAACATGGACAGAAAGATCTTTCAAAAAATCTCCCTCCTGTCGACGTAACGCGAGAACTTCGCCCGAAGCAAGCACGACCTTCAAACCCTCGATGTAATTGCGCGTCGGCCCATATTTAAAGGTCCGCGCGCCGGAGGCGTTGGTGGCGACGGTGCCGCCGAGGAAACAACCGCGCTCCGTTGGGTCTGGCGGGTACAGCATGCCCTTCAGATCTACCGCGCGCTGAAAATCCGCTAAGATCACGCCCGCTTCAGCCACCGCTCGGCCGTTCTCGACGCTCTTGATTTTGTTGAGCCGATCTGTGGCCAACACGATCCCGCCGAACGGAACGCGCCCGCCAACCGTTCCGGTGCCCGCTCCGGAAACTGTTACGGGCGTGCGATCGCGGTTTGCGGTGGCCAGCACCTCAGCGACTTCTTCGATACTCTCCGGCAGCAGGACGCGATCGGCGTGGCCGTCGCGGATGAAACTCGCGTCCGTAAGGAACGACTGGATTTCGTCGGGGTTCGACTTAACGTGCATAGGACCAGAGATTTAAGGAACAAAAACGGATTTCATCTCAACTGTAGCTCACGTTCGCGCAGCACCTTGAGGCGATCGCGCAGCTCCGCCGCCTTCTCAAACTCAAATCGCTTCGCCGCCCCGCGCATCTCCAGTTCCAACCGCGTGATAGTCGCTTCAAGGTTCTCCGGCGAGTAGTCTTCGATCTGGTCCACGTCTGTCGGCACCTTGAAGTAATCAGCTTCGGACGCCGTGATCAGCGTCGCTTCGATCGGCTTGATGATCGTCTGCGGCGTGATCCCGTTCTCGCGATTGAACACTTCCTGAATCGCACGACGCCGCTGCGTCTCCTCCATCGCGCGCTTCATGGAGTCAGTAATGCGATCCGCGTAGAGAATCGCTTTGCCGCGCGCGTTTCGCGCCGCGCGGCCGATGGTCTGAATCAACGACTGCTCCGAACGCAGAAATCCTTCCTTGTCCGCGTCGAGAATCGCCACCAGCGAGACTTCCGGCAGATCCAATCCCTCACGCAGCAGGTTGATTCCCACCAGCACGTCAAACTCCCCGCGCCGCAAATCGCGCAGAATCTTGATGCGTTCGAGCGTTTCGATGTCCGAGTGCAGGTAACGAACACGCACGCCGACTTCCGTGAAGTACTCCGTTAAGTCTTCGGCCATGCGCTTCGTCAACGTCGTCACAAGCATGCGCTCGTGACGCTCAGCCCGCTGCCGGCACTCCTCCAACAAGTGGTCGATCTGTCCTTTGACCGGTTGCACTTCCACTTCCGGATCCATCAAACCGGTCGGACGAATGATCTGTTCGACGACTTCACCGCTCGCCTTCGTCAGCTCGTACGGGCCCGGCGTCGCCGATACATAGATTGTTTGCCCGATGCGTGCTTCGAACTCGGTGAAGTTCAACGGCCGGTTGTCGAGTGCAGACGGCAACCTGAATCCGTACTCCACCAGCGTGCGTTTGCGGGATTGATCGCCTTCAAACATGCCACGCACTTGCGGAACGCTCTGATGTGATTCGTCGATCACGATCAGCGTGTCGCGCGGCAGGTAATCAAGCAGCGTCGGCGGTGGCTCGCCGGGCTTCTTGCCCGTGAGGTGTCGTGAATAGTTCTCAATACCACGACAGAAGCCCATCTCCTTGATCATCTCAAGGTCAAACATCGTGCGCTGATGAAGGCGTTGGGCTTCCACTAGTTTGCCTTCGGCGATCAGCTTGGGCTCCCACCATTCGAGCTCTTCACGAATCGTCTTGATCGCCCGTTTTATCGTCGGGCGCGACATCACGTAGTGGGTCTTCGGATAAATCGGCACGCGCGACGTATGCTTCTCGACCACTTCTCCCAGCAATGGATCGATCGTCGAGATCGAGTCGATCTCGTCGCCCCACAACTCGATGCGATACGCGAGATCCTGATAACTCGGATAGATCTCGACGACGTCGCCGCGCACGCGGAACGTGCCGCGTTGAAAGTTGATGTCGGAACGTTCGTACTGCAACTCGACCAAACGCTGCAGCAACATATCGCGCGACAGGCGCGCGCCGGGCTCCACAAAAAACAGCAATCCGTAATACGCATCCGGATCGCCGAGACCGTAAATACAGGAGACACTCGCCACCACGATCACGTCGCGTCGCTCAAACAGCGCGCGCGTCGCCGACATCCGCAGCCGGTCGATCTCCTCGTTGATGATGGCTTCCTTTTCGATGTAGACGTCGGCGGCGGGAACGTATGCTTCCGGCTGGTAGTAGTCGTAATACGAGACAAAATACTCGACGGCATTCTCGGGAAAGAGCGTGCGAAATTCCTGAAACAGTTGCGCCGCGAGCGTCTTGTTGTGCGCGAGCACGAGCGTCGAACGCTGCGCGCGGTCGATGACGCTGGCGATTGTGAATGTTTTGCCGCTGCCGGTGATGCCGAGCAGCACCTGATCTTTGGCGCCGTCGTTGAGACCGCGCACGAGCGCGTCGATTGCAGCGGGCTGATCACCCTTGGGTTGGTACTCAGAACGAAGTTTGAAGCGCATGTGAAAACTACAATAGTAGGACAGACGTTCGTCTCTGTCGAAGGGTGAGCTGTCCACAGATTACACAGATTTATTATTCAGTCTGGGTAAGCTGTGGATAGAAATGCTACGGCTTCTGTGGCGGCGGAGCGAAGTTCGACAGGGAGTGAGGCATCGGACGCGAGTTTTTCGAGAGCGGGTCTGACTTCCGGTTCGCCGCTGGAGGCGAGCAGCCGGATAACGGCGAGACCGAGCTCGAGACTTGGATGTTTCTCGATGACGGTAATCAACGGCTCGACGACGCCCGCCTTCGCCACGAGAAACAACAGCGAGAAAGCACCGTAGCAGGTTTCGTGGTTCTCGCCCATGAGGTCGTCGATCGCTTCGTAGAGCAGGCCGGAATCGGCGAGTGCGTGACCGATGCGACGGCGTTCTTCAGGGGAACCGGCGCGCAGTGCGTCGTTAACGAGCGTCGCGGCCTGATCGGGATCGAGTTCGTAGAGTTCGCGGACGGCTTTTTGCCGGACTTCAGGGGAAGGATCGTCAAGGGACTGCGCAATCTCGTCGAAAGGTCCGTCTATCGATTTCGTGAGGGTTGGTTTCGCGAAATGGCGACGGCGGACGAGCTCCGCAGCGGCCTGACGCAAGGTAGCGACGTCTGCGCGCCAACACTCATCGTTTCTACTCATTCGACATTGATCACATCACCAGGAGACGCGCCGGCTACCAAAGTAAGCGGCGCGGTCGGCTCCACAAACACGGATTCAGCATCAGTCGCTCGATCCGTGCCGTCCGTTTCGTCCGTGGCTCGCAGATCCGTGGTTCGAAGACGTTGGAATTTTTTCAATACCACGTGGCTGACCGACAGTCCGATACTGTTGTCCAACACGCAAAGCTGCTCGGCGACCACACGCTGCGAAACTCTTTCAAGCGCATTCTGTAGCTCACGACCGGCGGTGGCTGCATCATCGGCAACGATCATCTCAAAATCCTGGCCGCCACTGACGCGCCGGCGCGAGTGGTTCTGTAACAACACGCCCGCTTCGCGATGAATTCGTCCGGTCGCCACGATCACCAGGTGCGACGCCTCGGTTTCGATCTCCAGATCGATGGCCCAACGCGCAAACGCCGGCGTCAGATCGCCATCCCGCGTCACGATCAAAAACGACTCGCCGCAAATGTTCGCCATCATCTGGCCGTAGCCGGTGCCTTCGGATGGTCCAACCGCGATCTCGCGCTCCGGCACACCCATCTCACGCAAGAGAAAGTGGATCCGGCTCACCAGCCACGAACCGTCTTCCAATAACGAAGACGCCAACTGCGTCGGCGCGATCACTTCTTCAACGTTCTCATCGGCTACCGGCGCGCCACACTCGCTGCACGTCGCGTCGCTGACGGTCACCACGGCCAGCGCATGCGGATTCGGCAGACGAAACAGCGCGTGACCCGTCTTGCGACAACTGATCTGCACTTCGCGTTCGACCAGACCAACGTCTTCGAGCCGCTGAATCGGCACCTGCGCGGATTCGGTGTGTCCGGTCAGCAGCTTCGCGGCATAGCCTTCCTCGTGCGCGTTGCGCGCGGTGCGCAGAAAAACGCGCGCGCGCTCGTCTTCGAGTTTCGACGCGGCGAGAATGCGCTTGCTCATCGTCTCCTTGCGCAAACTGGTATAGAGCGAATCCGCGTCCTGCTTTTCGACAAACGTGCGAAAGCCTTGCGGCATCGCCGGCTTACCGGATTGCCACTGCGGCAGATCATCGTGGTGCTCGGCTGCGAGCAGATTGCGAACGTCCTGGCAAAACGAGTCGAGTTTGCGAAACGGCTCCTGCGTACGCGACTCGTAAACGATTCCCGCGCGCAGCGTCTGGTCGTCCTCGAAAAGTAAAAAGAGAACGTAATCGTGAAAGCAGAACACGTCGCCGCGGACGAAAGGTTCATCGATGGTCGTGTCGGTGTCTGAAGCGAGCGCTGATTCCAGATCCGAAATGCGATCCGCGCCGAGCAGCACGTCTTCAAAGAAGCGCAGCCGCGCCGAACGGATCAGCGGCGTGAAGCCGCGGTCCTGAAGTTCCTGCAACAATCTGGTGCGAGCGTCGCCTTCGACTGCGTGATTCAGAGCTTTCGTCTCGAGGAATAACATTCGGGGCGCCTTTCGGTTAACAGTCTTAGTCTTTGGGGCTGACAGCAATCGTGACAGTTTGGCCGCCGCTCACGGTCGGCGCGAACCGGCGTTGTCTGGCGATCCGCAGCGCGAGCGCTTCGTAACTTTCACGGCCGGGTTTTGGGTTGGCGATCGCGGCTTTCAGCACGCGGCCGTTTTCGATCTGCATGACGACGCTAATCGGTTGTTCTTTTTGATTCGTTTCTACTTTTTGCTCCGCCTGGTCCGTGTTCTCCGTGTTATCCGTGTTCACGGTTTTCGGTCGTACTTTTGGCTTCGCGGAAACTAGCGGACGGCTTGGTTCCACGGAAGACGCGGATGGAGACGGATTCGACGGAACAGTCGCACGCGGTGCTTCAGCAGCAACTACCGGCGGATGCGCGTTGAAGCCGCCGCTGACTGCGATCACCGTCGACAGCCCGACGCCGATCAAAACCGCCGCCGCCAAGTACGTCATTGGACGTTGTCGCAACGCCGAAGGCGGCGCGGGTGAAAGCGCGAGTGGTTCGGGTTGTGCAGGCAGCACAGGCGCGCGTGCCGCGGTCGTTTCGATTTGCAATGCGCTCTCGTCCCAACAACCAAACATCTCGGAAACAGCTCTATGCAGCGAAGGTTCAATCGAACGACGCGTCGCGGGGACCAGGGGATTGAAGTTGAAGGCCGCGTCGGGCTGGGCCAGGGCCACGCAGATCGCCTGCAAGCCGATCAGGTCGTTGAGTCGGGCGTCGACTAATTCTCCGTTTTGGAAGAAGAACGTCGCCGGACCTTTGGGATACTCGATCAGCAACCGTCCCGATTTTTTCTGGTGGCGCAGGATGCCGACCAGATCGGATAGGGGATAGTTACTGAGGTGTCCGGTCAGAATTACAAAACGATTATTCTGCATTACTACTCCTACAAAATCTGTCGGGGCCACCTGCCGTTACGGACAGCCTCGCAAAACCCCGCGGCAGGAAAAGTTGTACTGTGGAAACGTCTCCGCGAGCTTGCGAGCGAGGTTTTTATCGAGTCTTTCCAGAATGCGGAACTGGTCGAGCACACCGTTGATGTTTCCCAACTCCTGGTACGCGAGGCTCAGGCCGAAGTGGGCCTTTGCCATTCTGGGACTCAGGATTGTGGCTTTCTTGAACGCGTTCGCGGCTTCTTCGAACCGTTTGGTTCGAAAGGCGGCGAGACCCAGACCGTACTGCGTTTCGGGCTGATCGGGGTTGAGTTTGAGCGACTGCTTGAACGCCTTGACAGCGTCACTGTCTTTCTGGAGCTTCAAATAGGCGTGGCCCAGGTTTAGATAAATCTCAGCCGAACCGGGTTCCATCTTGATCGACTGGAGATATAAGTCTATCGCGCCTTTGATGTCGCCTGCGTCGAAGCGACTCCGTCCGGTCGTGTACAGATCCATCGCCGGGTTCTTTGGTGAAGTTACTGCTGGAACCGGCGCCGGCGCGGGAGCGGCCGCAACTGAATCCGGGGCTTCCGCTTTTCTGAGCACAAGCGGAGGGGGACTTGAGCCGATATCTAATGGAGACGGCGAGATATCGCCAAACTCAATCCGTAAAATCCCTGTCCCACTGGCCTCGCGCAACACGGCCTCCGGAACAGAGACGCTGTTTGGCACGACCTTCGGCTCCGGCTGCTTCATGGCCCTCGCCACGCCGGCGCCAACAGCCTTCGCCACACTGTCGTCGAAATAATACGTAACCGTTCGATAAGTAACTTCGACGGGTTCGCGTTTCAACTCGCCGTTTTCAAACACGACCAGGTTCGTCACCATCCTGGTCCAGTTACCAAACTTGTCGAACTCATACGTGTACGCCTCACGACTAAGAATCGCCCCGCGATCGTCGCGCAGCGTCATCTCCGTGATATTGCCCCGTTCGTCGTACTTGTATTCTTCTTTGCCTGCCAGCGACCCGGCAATCGGGTAAGACGTGTTCTCGATTCGGTTGCCTTTGATGCCGTAGGTGGTGACTTCGACCAGTTGGGCGGGTCCTTCGACGGGACGCCCCTCCCTGATCTCGATCCGGGCAGTCTCCGTCTTAACCCGTCGAACTGAGCCGACGAGTCCATCTTGGTCTTTAGTGCTGTCGAGGACGGAAATAGCAGGTCGCGCCGAAGCGGTCACGCTGTTTTGCGCTTGAACCGGCGCGGTGAAAGTCAACACGGGCCCCAGTAAGAGAACAGCAGGCACAATACGGCCTTTTATGCAGTTCATCCTTTGACTTCCTCCAGTTTCAAATAACGAAACGTGAGACAAGGTAGTCGGGGGGCCCACTATCTTGTACAAACTGCCGCGAAGAATACAATAAGTGGGCGGAAATTACTAACAGTTTTTGAGGAAAAGGCTCTTGAGGGGTGGTTCTTGAGGTCCACCACCCCTTAGAAAGGATTACTGTTCGTCGCTGAACTTGTACCCGATGCCCCAAACGGTCAGGACCATTTGCGGGTTCTCGGGGTTCTCCTCGATCTTCGCGCGTAGCCGATTGATGTGTGAATCGATCGTGCGGTCGTAACCTTCGTAGGAGTAGTCCCAAATCTTTTCGAGCAGATACTTGCGCGGAAACACGCGGCCCGGGTTCGACGCGAAAAGACGCAGCAGATCAAACTCTTTCGGAGTCAGCTCGACTTGCCGGTCGCCAATCGTGACTTCGCGTTTCGCGGAATCGATTCGCAGCCGGCCGCGAACGATCGGCGCTTCGTCTCGGATGCCGTCGCTGCTTGGACCATTACGCGTACGCCGCAGCACCGACTTGATGCGTGCTTCCAGCTCGCGCAGGCTAAACGGCTTGGTGATGTAATCGTCGGCGCCCATCTCCAGCCCGAGGACTTTGTCGACGACATCGTCCTTGGCGGTGAGCATTAATATTGGCAAGTAACCGACTTTTTCCCTGAGTTCCTTGCAAACTGCCAGGCCGTCCATTTTCGGCAGCATTAAATCAAGGACCACCGCATCCGGCGGATCGTCCAGCGCGGCCTTCACACCGTTGAGGCCGTCTTCGACGGTCCGCACGTTGTAACCGGCGCGCGAGAAGTACTCGCTGATTGCGGTAGAGATGTTTTCATCGTCCTCGACTACGAGAAGCGAGACTTTGCGTTCGCCTGAGTCGGGCACAGGGAAGTTGTCTTTCGCGATTTTCTGTCTGTCAGTAGCTGTAGCCATCAGAGTAGTTAGTCGAATGAACTGACAAGCAGGAGGCTCAGAGGGCAAGCACCACAGGGGTCTTTGGCGCAACTCGGTTCGCGGAGGATAGTACAGGAGAATTGCCCGGCTGTTCAAGCCCAAACTTGGTGTTTCCGCCTGGACTGACCCGGCCGCGCGATCTCTGGTATGCTCCTCACCAGGTTTTGACCCCTATAATAAGGTTTTGACCCCTATAATAAGGACCGACATCATGACACCCGAACAACGTGACGCCCTCATTAAACAATACGCTTCCGGCTATGACGAAGTAGTGGATGCACTCAATAACTTTCCCGCGGAAAGTCTAGGCGCGCATCCGATTCCCGGCAAGTGGAGTGCGCGCGAGATCGTTCATCATCTCGGCGACAGTGAGACCACTTCGGCCGTCAGAATCAGAAGACTGCTGTGCGAAGACGAGCCATTGATTCATGGTTATGACCAGGATCAGTTCGCCGAACGGCTGCGTTACAACGAGCGCGATATGGCGCCGGCGCTTGAAGCGTTTCGTTCCGCGCGTGCAACCACAATGCAGTTGTTACCGCTGATGACCGAAGAAGACTGGCAACGTGCGGGCACACACACGGAGAACGGACGCTACAGTGCAGAAGACTGGCTGCGGATCTACGCCGATCACGCACACAATCATGCAGCGCAAATTCGTCGACTGCGCGATGCGTTGTCGCATTAACACTTAAATCAGACTGTGTCTTGACAAAGTTTTTCACCGCGAGCACAATCCGGATCGATTCTTACAAAACCTAAAGCTTCGCTGCTCGGAGGGCAGCTAACGACATGAGTGCTGCCACTCTGCTGCAAACAACTCTTTCTGATCTCAAGCTGGCAAGGCGTGGAAAAGTCCGCGACGTGTACGAGGTAGACGATGAGAGTCTGCTGATCGTCGCGACCGATCGTATCTCCGCGTTCGACTGTATTTTGCCGACGCCGATTCGACGTAAGGGTGAAGTGCTGACTGCGCTTTCGGAGTTTTGGTTTGAGAAGTTAGGGCACGTGGTCGCGAATCATCTGATCACCGCGAAGATCGAGGAGATGCCGGAGTCGGTGCAACGCCACGCGCATACGTTGGCGGGACGCACCATGCTGGTGCGCCGCGCGGAAGTGTTTCCGGTCGAGTGTGTGGTGCGCGGTTATCTCGTCGGTTCGGGTTGGAAAGATTACGTGCGCACCGGTGAAGTGTGTGGTCACAAGTTGCCCGAGGGTTTGCAGGAGTCGGCGAAATTGCCGGAGCCGTTGTTCACGCCTTCGACGAAAGCCGAAGTCGGACACGACGAGAACATCACCGAGGATCAGGTGCGCGAGTTGATTGGTGAGGAACGAACCGCGCAGCTTCGTGATGCGTCGTTGCGGTTATATTCAGAAGCTCACGATTACGCGCGTCAACGGAACATCATCATTGCGGACACGAAGTTTGAGTTTGGGCTGGACAAGAATGGTGAGGTGCTATTGATCGATGAAGTGTTGACGCCGGATTCCTCACGGTTCTGGCCGGCCGATGCCTACGAGCCCGGGCGTTCGCAACCGTCGTTTGATAAGCAGTATGTGCGCGACTATCTCGAGACTCTCGACTGGGACAAGAAACCGCCTGCGCCCGAGATCCCCGAAGAAGTAGCCGCTGCAACCACTGCTCGCTATCTCGAAGCGTACCGACTACTAACCGGAAAAGAGCTCTAGCTTTAAGGCGAGCGACCCACCATCGTCGTCGCCAATTCTTTCTCTGCGGGAGAATGAATATGCGTACCCGGCTTGAAACCTTGATCGATGAAATGCTGGAAGGCCAGATCCTGCTCGACGAGGCTCTCTCGGAATTCGAAAAGGTCTACATCAAAAAGGCGCTCGCCAAAAACAAACAACACATCTCAAAAACGGCGGTCGTCCTTGGGATCCATCGCAACACCCTCGCCAAGCGCGTCGCGCTCTACGATCGCGAGGATCGCAACGGCTCCCGCCCCAAACGCGCCACCCGCTAGTATCCACAGATTACGCAGATTGATTAAATAATCCCGTCTAATCTGTGGATGCCGTTGACAGGCACCCGCGTCTCGCACTATTCTTAGCACTCTCAAATATAGAGTGCTAGTTATCATTCAAAATTCACCAAA
>DASUOZ010000022.1:0-2902 GCA_036276375.1 Pyrinomonadaceae bacterium
GAACAGGTTTTCTTCCACGACAAGGGCTTGAAAAATGAGCCCAAACGCTGCAAACCTTGTAAACAGGCGAAGAACGAACGCTTGGCGGCAATCGCCGCAGCACAGTCGTCGGGAGTGCGACAACGGATCGAAGTGTCAGTCCAATGCGCCCAATGCGGACAACAGACTACGGTTCCGTTTTATCCTTCGCAAGGACGGCCAGTCTACTGCCGTTCCTGTTTCCTTGCTGGTAAAACGACCGAAGTCGCGCAAGTCTAGATAAACTTTCCTATCCCCCAACATGCACTATCGGACGCCTGCTCGAGTCTTTTTCGGCCTGCCGTAAGACTTCGTGGGTGACCGGAGCAGTGTCGCCTTCGCCAAACGCGATGTACTTCAATAAATAAGAGATCGGATTTCCCTCGCTCCAGCCAAAATAGACGTGTGGCAACTTGCCCATCTCGTCGCGTAGATAAAGTAGAAACGCTGCGATTGCATTCGGAACCGCCGGCGACTCCGTGCGCAGAATACGAAACCCGTCCACTGTCTCACCGCGAATCGCGAGTGTGCCCGAAAACTCCGAGGCATCGCCGGGCGTCACTTCAAAAAACAGGATTGGCTCACCGGCGGGAATGTGATTGCTGGTTCGCTTCTCGTGCTCTTTCTGTTGATACTCCACCGAGTCGCCCGTATCCCGACGGTTCGTGATAATGCGAATCGTTCCCTTCGCGGCATCTTTAATAAACTGCCGCGCTTTATCGTCCAGCTCGATTTGCTCGACGCGTAGCTCAGTCGAACGCCAAACACGCGAGACCAGCGACGCCACGATGATCGTCAAGATAAAGAACGACGCGATCTTGATTCCTTCTGGACGCTCGTGAATGTTCTGAATCGTCGTGTAGATGAAGACGAGCGCAATCACCAGATACACACGCCAGTTTCCTTGCTTGCGCCGCACCGCGAGCGTCACCGCAATCGCGGCCGAAGTCATTAAGACGAGTACGCCGGTCGCGTAAGCCCCGCCCTGCGCGTCGACGTCGGCGTTGAAGATCAGCGTGACGGCGAAGGCGATCGCGATGATCACGATCACGAGCGGCCGCGCCGCCCTGGCCCATTCCGGCGCCATTCCGAAACGCGGCAAATAGCGAGGCACGATACTCAACAAACCCGCCATCGCTGACGCGCCGGCAAACCACAGAATCAAGATCGTGCTGAGGTCGTAAACCGTGCCGAAAACGTCGCCGAAGAAATGATGGGCCAGATACGCGATTGCGCGGCCGTTTGCTTCGCCTCCTTCAGCAAACTTATCAGCCGGAATCAGAATCGCGGTTACAAGACTGCTGGTAATAAGCATGACGCTCATGATCAGCGCCGCGCTCCGCAATAGCTTTTTCGCGTTGCGAATGCGGCCGCGCAGCAGGTTTTTAGTCTTCTCTTCGGGACTGACACCGGAGCGAGCGGCCTGGACGTCGCGTAACTGGTCTTCGGTTAGATCGTTATCGCCTTTCACGAGCGGCATCACGGCAACCCCCGTCTCGAAACCGGAGAGTCCAAGCGCGAGCTTCGGAAAAAGAAGCAACGAAACGACGATGATTAGCCACGGGTTCCCGTGCACGTTTGGATGAGACAAGAGCAACTGCTGCCACTCGGGAAAGTGATAAGGATGCGTGACGAGCTCGTACAACCCAAACGTAATCACGATCAGATTGAGAAACAGGTAATCGGCGACCAGCAACACAGCAATGCCGATCGCTTCTTTAAAACCTTTCAAAAAGATCGCGCCCAGAATCGCAATCAACGCGAGCGTGACGCCTATCGGATGTTTCAGCGCCGCCGGAGTAAACGGGTTTTCGATAATGTGCGCGGTGGCGTCGGCGGCCGAAAGTGTAATGGTGATGACGAAGTCAGTCGCGACGAACCCGAGCAACACCAGTACAAAGAGCTTGCCCTTCCAACGCGAGAGAAGATGCTCGAGCATCGAGATCGAGCCTTCGCCATGCGGGCTTTCCTCAGCAACTTTGTTGTAAATCGGTAAGGCGCCGAACAGCGTCAGCAGCACCAGGATGAGTGTGGCAACCGGCGAGAGTGCGCCGGCGGCGAGAAAGGCGATACCGGGTTGATAACCGAGGGTCGAGAAGTAGTCGACTCCGGTCAAACACATCACTTGCCACCACGGGTGCTGCCGGTGTGGTGTGGCGTGCGCGTCTGTTTGGGCAGAACCTCTATATAACCAGAGCTTGAAACGTCGTCCAGCAGATCTTCCAACTAACCGATTAAGCATTGTTTGCAGCCCGAGTCTTGACTCGGCGCGCACACAAATGAAAAGGCGCGGGGCAATGAGCCCCGCGCCTCTCGATCGCGGCACTGCCCTTCCTTTTGGCCTACGAGGTTAGCTGTCGGGCTCGAACTGGAAGTGTTCGTCGCGCAAGCAACGTGCTGCGCGATTCGCCCCTTGTTTCCTGTGGAAACATTGGTTCCCCCGTGTTGCTCGGCCGTGCGCGGCGCGAGCACCTTCGGCAGACATCTAAGTTGTCAACGGCGTCGATGTTACTCCCCTGCACCGCCGGAAGCAACACAGATCACTTTCAGCCACCGACATGCACGATTGGACGTTGTTCCGGATCCTTCTCCGCCTGGCGCAACACCTCGTGTGTCACCGGAGCGGTGTCGCCCTCGCCGAAGGCGATGTACTTCAAGAGATAAGAAACCGGGTTTCCTTCACTCCAACCGAAGTAAACGTGTGGCAACTTGCCGGTTTCGTTGCGCACGAAAAGCAGAAACGCTGCGATCGCGTTCGGCACCGCGGGCGACTCGGTGCGCAGGATCTGAAATCCGTCCACCTTCTCGCCGCGGATCTTCAGCACTCCGGAGAATTCCGACGCATCACCCGGTGTGACTTCAAAAAACAAGATCGGCTCGCCCG
>DASUOZ010000023.1:0-3216 GCA_036276375.1 Pyrinomonadaceae bacterium
TGTCGGCATCGCCTGGTTGCATAGCGCCTGTGGTCACTGCAAGTTCTGCCTCTCCGGTTGGGAAACACTTTGCCTCGAACAGAAAAATTCCGGCTATTCAGTGGATGGCAGCTTCGCGCAATATGCATTGGCCCAGGCTGATTACCTCGGACGCATTCCGGAGAAGCTCACCTTCGTCGATGCCGCGCCGATTCTGTGCGCAGGCGTAACCACTTACAAAGGTTTGAAGGAGACAGAGACGCGGCCCGGCGACTGGGTCGTGATCTCCGGCATCGGAGGCCTGGGCCACGTTGCTATCCAGTACGCGAGGGCCATGGGACTACGCGTGGCCGCAGTCGATCTTGGCCCGGAAAAGATCGCGCTGGCGCGCAAGCTGGGAGCCGAGATCGCTATTGATGCGAAGACACAGGATCCGGCGGTGGAGATTCAAAAGCAGATCGGCGGGGCGCAGGGAGTGTTGGTTACCGCTGTTTCGACGATAGCTTTCAAGCAGGCCATCGGCATGCTCAGGCGCGGTGGTACGTGCGTGTTGAATGGTCTGCCGCCGGGCGAGTTTCCGATCTCGATTTTTGATGTAGTGCTGAACCGGTACACCATCCGCGGATCGATCGTTGGCACGCGCCTCGATCTCGAAGAGGCGCTGACGTTCGCTGCCGACGGTCATGTAAAGGCGACGATCGAAACGCAGCCACTCGAGTCGATCAATGACGTGTTCGCGCGACTTAAGTCTGGACGGGTTAATGGTCGAGTCGTTCTACAAATCGGCGAACAAGCAGTGATGACGCAGACTGCGTAAGCCGAAAAATTCGCAGCGTCCCCCAGAAAGCAAAGGCGAGTCAAATAACTTTGGCTTGCCTTTGCGTTTATGTACCGAACGCCAGCGCCGGCTCCGTAACAACCACGAGAAACACACAGATTTCTCAGCTACAGCTAAATCAGCACGCCGCTGTGTGCATTTTTCCAAATCTTTCCGGCTACAGTGGCGCAAAGAAAAGGGGGCTTTCGCAGATGGCCGTTCCAACTGAGCGTCGCACGAGTAACCGTCGCACGGAAGATATCTACCGCAGGGCAATCGAGGAAATACGCGATTACGCCATTTTCATGACCGACCCCGACGGACTTGTGACGAACTGGAATGTCGGGGCGCAACACATACTCGGTTACACCGAAGAAGAGGTCATCGGGAAAGATGCGAGCAAGTTTTTCACCATGGAGGATCGGGGAAAACTGGTCCCCGAAAAGGAGTTGAAAACCGCCGTCGAGCGCGGCCGCGCGGAAGACGAACGCTGGCACGTGCGCCGCGACGGCTCACGGTTCTGGGCGAGCGGAGTGGTCACGCCGGTACGCGACCAGGCCGGCCACCTAATCGGATTTTCCAAGGTCATGCGCGACATGACCGAGCGTAACAAGTTGACCGAAGAACGTGATCGATTCTTCGCACTGTCGATGGACATGTTGACTATTGTTCAGTTGGATGGGCGATTTTCGCGTGTGAATCCGGCGTTCCAGCAAGTGCTGGGTTACACCGAAGAGGAACTACTGAATACGTCCATTTTCGATCTGATCCATCCGGACGATTTCCAGGCGTCAGTGAGCGGATACCAAAAACTCGCTCGCGGAGAGCCGATCAGGTTCATGGAGAACCGGTTGCGGTGCAAGGACGCCACCTACAAGTGGGTCGCGTGGAGCTATTTCCCGTTGCCGGACGAAGGCAAGGCGTTTGGAGTTGGGCGCGACACTACCGACGTGCGCCGGATTCAGGAGATCCTGCGCGTGCGGGCGGAGGAACTTGAAGACGCGAATCGGATCAAAGACGAATTCCTCGCGACGATGTCGCACGAACTTCGCACGCCCTTGACGTCGATACTCGGATGGGCACGTCTGCTGAATTCCAATCAACTGAGCGACAAGGAAAAGGAACGTGCCGTCCAAATCATCCAACGGAACGCCGAAGCGCAGTCGAAACTGATCGAAGATCTGCTGGACGTCTCGCGCATCATCACGGGCAAACTCAAGATCGAGTTTCAACCCGCGTCATTCGCCGCGATTACCGAGAGCGCCATCAACTCAATGCGTCCGGCGGTTGACGCTAAGCGGTTGGAGCTGGCCGTTGAGATCGATCCGGCTGCGGGTCCGATCATGGGAGATCCGGCTCGTCTGGAACAAGTAGTTACAAACCTGCTTTCAAACGCAATTAAGTTCACGCCTTCCGGCGGTCGCATAGAAGTTCATCTGGATCGCACGGATTCAATCGTTCGACTCGAAGTGAAAGACACGGGCGTAGGCATCGGACCCGAACATTTGCCTCACATTTTTGAGCGCTTCCGACAGGTCGATTCGTCAAACGTTCGGGCGCACGGCGGCCTCGGTCTCGGATTGGCGATAGTTGATTACCTGGTGAGACAGCAAGGCGGAGCCGTTTCTGTTGAGAGTGAAGGGATTGGTAAAGGCGCGACTTTCAGGGTTGAGTTTCCCTTGCCAACGTCGGAAGGAGTTGCTGGTGAACTGTCACCGGCCACGCATAGTTTTTCAAACGCGCCGAACACGCTGTCGGACGCGTCACTCACGCCAGGAACGTCGAAGTTGAAAGACTTGCGGATTCTGGTGGTTGAGGACGATCTGGACACTCGGGATCTCATCACAGCCGTACTCGAGCAAAATGGTGCGCACGTAATCGCCGCCGACTCGAGCTCCAGCGCGTTACCCCACGTGACGCGGGGTAAACCCGACCTCATCATCAGTGACATCGGAATGACGGGCGAAAATGGCTACGAGTTCATTCGTAAAGTCAGGTCACTGGCGCCGGACGCCGGCGGTCACATTCCGGCGATCGCGTTGACGGCGTACGCAGGCACAAGGGATCGCCGTCGTGCGTTATTGGCGGGTTTTCAAACGCATTTGCCCAAGCCCGTCGAACCCGACGATCTTTTGGCGATGGTTCTGAGTCTGACGTTCAAACCGGCAGCAGGCGACGCTGAGTCCATTCGCGATGCGCACTCGAACGTCTAGCGCTGCCAGTAAGTCTTGATTTTGTCTGCCAACAGAGGGAACGGGACGTAATCCGCACTGCGTCCGGCACGGCGGAGCTCGCCTACCATGCGCATCGCGCCGTCGGCGTTGCGTGTGTGGACGAGAATAGTCGAGGCGCGTTGCAGTTCCGGATGCGCGCAGAGCCACGCTGCGATTGCGTAACCGGTTCGTTCGTCGTCAGTTGAG
>DASUOZ010000024.1:0-3791 GCA_036276375.1 Pyrinomonadaceae bacterium
AAGCGCAGCAACCGCAGCGGCTTTCTGAGCAGCAGATGAAGAACCTGCTCGAGCGCATAGAAAAAGGCGCCGACAGTTTTCGCGACAGCCTCAAGAACGCGCTCGGTCAAAGCCGTTATGACGATACGAGAGCGGAGGACAACATAAATCAGTTTGTGAAAGACTTCGAATCGGCCACCGACCAATTGGAGGGCCGTTTCGACGATCACCAAGCGGCTTCAACAAGCGTCCTTGAAGTGCTGAATCGGGCGGCGAGTATAGAAAACTTTATGCTGCGTCATCCGCTGACTCCACGCACTCAGAGTGACTGGGCGTATCTGCGCCGAAATCTCGATGAGTTAGCCGCGGCGTACAACGTAGCCTGGAACTGGACAGGAGTTTCTAACAGGCCCTACCGCATTACCGAGGATCAGGTCAAGAATCTTCTCGAACGGATCGAGAAGGGAGCAGATAACTTCCGCGGCAGTCTGAAAGATGCGATCGGAAAGAGTCGCTTCGATGACACCCGAGCTGAAGATAACATCAATCAGTCCGTTAAGAATTTCGAAGTCGCTACTGACCATCTTGAAAGCCGGTTCAACGATGATCGTTCGGCTTCCGCGAGCGTACAGGAGGTCCTCAGACGGGCGGCGTCAATTGACAACTTCATGCGCCGTTATAGTCATACCTTGACGCCACGCGCGCACAGCGATTGGATGTACCTGCGCCGAAACCTGGACGAGCTGGCGCAGGCTTATGGGGTTGCGTGGAGATGGTAGCGAAGGTGCTCGTTGACGTCCCCGTCAGTTCAGGCAGGTGTGCAGAAAATCAGAGTCGAGGTGGAGTGACTAATGTGCAGGGCGGCGCGCTCCGGAGCGTTGCCTGTCAATCTCCAAAGGCACAACCTGTACAGTTGCGTCCCGCACCTCATCCAGGAAGCGATTGATGATTGAGCCATGCAGCAGAATATCCCATCGCGAACGTGAAGTCTGGCCGAACACAACGTGAGTGATCCCTTCGCGTCGCGCAAACTCGATCAGGCCATCCGACACTCGTTTCGCCTTCAGCTTTACGATCCTCGACCCCAGCTCTTCCGCAAATCGAATACTCTCTTGTAACGCCGCAAAATCTTCCGGCTTGATGCGTCCCAACTCCTCACTTGGGGTTTCGACATAAACGGCGTACCAGTCACTAGCGAGACGGCCGGCAATGCGCGACCCGACTCTTAACAACTTCTTCGCGCTCCCGCGTGACGCCATTGCCACCATCACCTTCTCAGGTATCACTGCCTGGGCCAGTCCCTCACGCTCGCGATAATCGTGCGCTTTTAGCGCCTGGTCAGTGGCTACCTGTCTGAGGGCGAGTTCGCGCAATGCCGAAAGATTGCCTTTGCGAAAGAAATTATTCAGTGCCTGTTCGATCTTGACGACATCGTAAATCTTTCCCTGGCGTAGGCGCGTGCGAAGTGTGTCCACCGAGACGTCAACATTCACTACCTCATCAGCTCGCCTTAGAAAACAATCGGGAATTGTCTCCCGAACGCGCACACCTGTCGTCCGTGTGACTACGTCGTTCAACGATTCCAAGTGCTGAATATTCACTGCCGTAATAACTGAGATTCCGGCATCGAGTAAGTCCAAAACGTCCTGATACCGCTTGCGGTTCTTCGAACCAGGAACATTCGTATGCGCGAGTTCATCAACGATTGCAATTTCGGGATGACGATCAATCACCGTTTCCAAATCCATTTCCTGAAGCGTGACACCCTGATATTCGACTCGCCTCATTGGTAGACATTCCAGCGTACCGATCATCTCTTTAGTATCTTCGCGACCGTGCGTGTCGATAACAGCTATGGCTATGTCAACGCCCTGCTTCTTCAGCAACTGAGCATCCGCAAGCATCCGGTAGGTCTTTCCGACCCCTGGCGCGGCACCGATGTAAACGCGCAGTTTCGACCGCTCGTCCTCGTGGAGTTTGACGAGTAGCGATTCGGCTGAACGACGTTTGCCGTTCTCGTTTGTTGTCAGACCACTGGGTATCATTGCTTCAACGGTCGCATCCGATCCAAATCCAAATTCAACTCGACGACATTAACCCGCGGTTCACCCAACAAGCCGAATTGCCGGCCTTCAGTGTGCGCCGCGACGATGGTTCTTACCTCTGCTTCAGTCATGCCTCGTTCGCGGGCGACGCGTGGCGCTTGAAACTCCGCGGCGGCTGGTGTGATATGAGGATCTAACCCTGAACCGGACGCCGTCACCAGATCGACGGGCACCGGCCGGCCGGGATTCTCTGCCTGCAACTTCTCGACGTCAGCCTTGATACGTTCAATCAACTTCTGATTTGTTGGGCCAAGGTTTGAGCCGCCTGAAGCTGCCGCGTCGTATCCCGACGCTCCCGCCGCAGACGGACGCGAACGGAAGTAGCCAGGTGACGAGAACGGCTGTCCGATTAAGTGTGAACCAATCAAGACGCCATCCGCTCGTCGAATCAGTTGACCGTTTGCCTTGTCAGGAAATATGACCTGGGCCAATGCCGTAATTGCCAGCGGATAGATAACGCCAAGCAAAATCGTCGTCACAACAGTCAGCAAAACGGCGGTTATCAGATTCTTCATTTCACGCTAACCCAAGCGAGTGAATGATCACGTCAATGACCTTGATGCCAAGAAACGGCACGATAATGCCGCCGAGGCCATAAATCAGGAGATTGCGACGCAACAACGAAGCAGCGCTCATCGGCCGGTACTTCACGCCGCGCAACGCCAGCGGAATCAACGCAATGATGATCAGCGCATTGAAGATCACGGCCGATAGAATTGCGGCTTGCGGAGTACGCAGGCCCATGATGTTCAGCGCGTTAAGAACCGGAAAGGCCGCGGCAAACATTGCCGGAATGATCGCAAAGTATTTGGCGACATCATTGGCAATCGAAAACGTGGTGAGCGCGCCACGCGTCATTAACAATTGCTTTCCGATTTCCACGACCTCGATCAATTTAGTGGGGTTAGAGTCGAGATCCACCATGTTGCCCGCCTCTTTTGCGGCTTGTGTTCCGGTATTCATAGCTAGTCCCACATCGGCCTGGGCCAGCGCCGGAGCGTCGTTAGTTCCATCGCCAGTCATGGCCACGAGCTTCCCACCTTCCTGCTCGCGTTTGATCAGCGCCATCTTGTCTTCCGGGGTTGCTTCAGCCAGAAAATCATCGACGCCGGCTTCTCTCGCGATCGTCGCAGCCGTTAACGGGTTATCGCCGGTGATCATCACGGTGCGGATACCCATCTGCCGCATTTGTTTGAATCGCTCGGCCATTCCTCCCTTGACGATGTCGTTTAGTTGGATCACACCAAGCGGCAAACGATCTTCAGCGACGACCAAAGGTGTGCCTCCTTCGAGTGAAATCCGCTCGACGATTCTGCTTAAGTCACTCGCCAGGTAATTGCCGTTTGCGCCAAGGTACTTCTGAATTGCATCGGCAGCTCCTTTGCGAATCTCGCGGCTGTCAAAGTCAACACCCGACATGCGCGTGTGTGCAGTAAAAGGCACGAACGCAGCTTCGTGCGGCGCGAGCTCGCGGCCGCGGAGCCCGTATCGTTCTTTGGCGAGCACGACAATCGAGCGCCCTTCCGGAGTTTCATCCGCGAGCGAAGACAATTGTGCGGCTTCCGCCAATTCTCTTTCGTCTACTCCGGGCAACGGAACAAAAGCAGTCGCCTGACGATTACCCAACGTGATCGTTCCGGTCTTATCAAGTAGCAACGTATTCACGTCGCCGGCTGCTTCGACGGCGCGGCCGGACATTGCCAGCAC
>DASUOZ010000025.1:0-2549 GCA_036276375.1 Pyrinomonadaceae bacterium
GGTTTCACCTTCAGCCGGAAGCGCCTGCGTCCGCGGCGTATTGCCAGCGCCTAACAAGCCCAGGTCGCGCTTGTACTCAAGCAATTTGTCCGCCAACTGCATGTCCAAAGCCTCGCGCTCGATCTCCTGCATCTGCGTGTCGACTGAAGCAGCGCCCAACTGCATCTTGGCTTCGGCAGCCGCTGCGCGACGATCGATCTTGTCGCGCATCTCGTTGAACGTCGACGCATCGTCTCCTAACTGGAACGACTCCATCGTTTGCGCGAGCTGTTCCTGAAGCTTTGCCTGCTTCGACTGATTTATCAACTGCATCGCTTCCGCGGTGCGACGCTGCATTTGCAGCACGTAGTTGTCACGTGCTTTAAGTGCCTGCTTCGATGCGTTGCCTGCATGCTCAAGTTGCTGAGCTGTTTTTTGCAGATCGATCTGAACTTGCTGTAACTGGCCGATGTAAGCGGTGGCGATATCGTCGCGTCCCATCTTCACGGAGGCGCGGATCTTTGAATCGAGATCAACCTGCTGCCCTTCGAGCCGTTCTTTGTTCTTGGCCAGCAGCTTTTCGGTGGCCATCACCTGCGCCACAGAGTTGTTCAACTCCGGCACGCGGTCGCGCATATCGCGGATGGTCTGCTGAAGAATGAGCTCGGGGTCTTCCGTCTTTTCAATAAACCCTCCGAAGAGGGCGCGCATCGAGCGCTTCGTTCTTGTCCAAAGTCCCATCTCCGCTCATCCTCCGACAGCGAAATCTGAAAGCTCAACGTTGGTAGCGCCGGCCCGGAAAAGCGGCAGTTTCGGCCACTGGCAACGTTCTGTTGTACGACACATACGTTCGGGCAGTTTCATGTCCGGGAAACTGTCTTCGGAGTATAACAGCACTGTTCAAAGCCTTCCACACATCACGAGGAGCGTCCCGCGTCGGCTCCAATGGCGCGTCCAATGTCGCGCCGGTACTGCATTCCGCTCCAATGAATTTTCCTTAACGCGTCGTAACAGAGATCGAGTGCGCCCGGCAGATTCGCGGCCGCCGCCGTGACGCCCAAAACGCGGCCGCCGGTGGCGATAACTCCGCCGTCCGCACCGCGCGAAGTTCCCGCATGAAAGACTTCAACCTGACTGTTCTCTACGGCTGCTTCCAAACCTTCAATTACGGCGCCGCTTTCGTATTTCCCGGGATAACCGCGATTGGCCGCCACCACACAAGCCGAAGCACCGTCCGCCCATTCGACGTTCAGTTTTGCCAGACTTCCGTCCCGCATAGCCTCAAAGATCTCCGCCAGGTTCGTCTTTAATCTGACGAGAATCGCCTGTGTTTCCGGATCACCGAAGCGAACGTTGTACTCGAGCAGTTTTGGTCCATCTTCGGTCAGCATCAGACCCAGAAACAGCACCCCGTTGAACGGAAAACCCTCGCGCTCCGCGCCTGCGAGGGTTGGTTCCACGATTTCTTTGACCACACGCGCCACAAGCTGACTATCGAGCACACTCACGTCAGTGATGCTGCCCATCCCGCCCGTGTTTGGACCAGTATCGTTCTCACCGATTCGCTTGTGATCGCGCGCAGCGGGCATCAGCGCGTAATCTCGACCATCCGCGAACAGGAGCAGCGACGCTTCGCGTCCCGCCAACGCTTCTTCAATTACGACGCGCTGTGCCGCCTTTTTCCCCGCCGAATGATGGACCATCAAGTCTGCAATCGCTCTTTCGGCTTCCACAAGATCCGCCGCTACGACAACCCCCTTACCCGCCGCTAAACCATCGGCTTTTATGACGACGGGCGACTCTTTGGAACCAAACGCTCCGCTCCTGAGATGTGCCAGCGCCTCCGAAGGTGACTCGGCCGTCCGAAACGCGGCCGTCGGTACGCCGTGTCGATCCATGAACTCCTTAGCAAATATCTTGCTACCCTCAAGCCGCGCCGCCGCACCACTCGGACCCACAATCGGCAATAGTTTCTCCTCGAAGAAGTCGACGATGCCTGCCGCCAACGGCGCTTCAGGTCCCACAAAGGTCACGTCGATCTCTTCCGACTCGGCGAACGCTGCGAGTTCGGCGTGTTTATCCACGGCAATGTCGACAAGCTTTGCGACCTGAGCGATCCCAGCATTGCCGGGCGCGCAAAACACCTCGACATCAGTCGCAGAAATATTGCGCAAAGCCCACGCAATAGCGTGCTCCCGCCCACCGGAACCCAAAACAAAGATTTTTCTCATGGTTTTATCTTGACACAGTTTCGCCATAGTTATATACCAATTGACCAAACGGAGCCCCGTGCGGGCTGGGATCCTTTACCTCGCTTGGTGGACAACCGAAGAGCGGCCTTCTTTCACTCGCGTTTCTTCATTCGCCCGCCGAATCGCTGTTACTAGGTGTACGTACGACCCAGGGAGTTTGGATCATGTCAATGACGGAAGCGGCCCACGCATTGGAAACACACCCGGAAAGTGAATATCAGGATCGTCCAATCAAATGTGTCGATTGCAATGAGAATTTCATTTGGACTTCCGGCGAACAGGTCTTCTTTCATGACAAGGGTTTGAAAAACGAACCCA
>DASUOZ010000026.1:0-2275 GCA_036276375.1 Pyrinomonadaceae bacterium
GCGTCGACTTGCCTGCGCCCGATGGACCCATGATCGACACAAACTCACCAGCTTTGATGTCGAGATCGATCCGCCGGAGCACGTAAGTCTTCGTCGGCCCGTGGGGGAAAGCCTTTTCTACGCCCCGCAACGTGATCATGAAATTGCTCCGAAACCGCTCTCTGCCAGCTCGCGCTTGGCTTCCCGGATCTCGCGCCTGTCGGCCCCGGCTTCTTCTTCGACGATCAATCCGTCAAACAAGTGGACGATACGATCGGCGTGCTGCGCATAACGCGGATCGTGCGTCACCATGCAGATGGTCGCGCCGGCGCGATGCAATTCGCGCATCAACTCCATCACCGCTTCACCGTTGGTCGAGTCGAGGTTTCCAGTCGGCTCGTCCGCGAGCAGGATGCTCGGCTCACCGGCAACTGCACGCGCGACAGCGACACGCTGTTGCTGACCGCCGGACAACTGGCTCGGCAAGTGTTTCGCACGATGGGCCATGCCAACGCGTTCGAGCGCATCCGTGGTGCGCTTCTTACGCTCGGCGGAACTCATGCCGCGATAGGTCAACGGCAGCTCGACGTTCTCGTAGACCGTCAAATCGCCGATCAGGTTGAAGCTCTGGAAAATGAACCCGACTTCGCGGTTTCTGATCCTCGCTCGCTCCGAAAGGGAGAGATTTTCAACCGGATGGTTATTGAGGACGTACTTGCCGTCCGTCGGCGTGTCGAGCAGGCCGAGGATCGACAGGAGAGTCGATTTGCCGCAACCCGAAGGGCCGGCGATGGAAACGTATTCACCTTGTTTGATATCGAGATGAATACCGGAAAGTGCGTGTGTTTCCACTTCGTCAGTGTAAAACACCTTCTTGACGTCAGATAGGTGAATCAGGGGCTCAGAAGAACTCATCATTGGCTCCTTCGCAATTTTGTGTAAAGAATCCTTTTATTGAACACCGCAAAGCCGGGTTCTATGGCACTGCACCTTGTGCGGCCGATCAACGAATCAGAATGCGGTTGTAACTATCCTGTGCCGACGTGTCTGAAATAATGACCTGGTCGCCTTCCTTCAAACCTTCGAGTATCTCGATAGTGCTGACGGAGTTGCGTCCGAGTTTCACAGTCGTGCGGACAGCCTCGCTTCCGTCGGGAGTCAGCACAAACATGCCGATAGTCTGGAATGCCTGCCCAAACGCGGGGCGGCCGACTTTCAAAACGTCTTTGAGCCGTTCAAGCTCGATCGTTCCGTCCACGCTCAAATCGGGACGCGCGCTCGGCGGGAGCGGTCCGATGAGCGAAGCGTCGATCTCAAAAGTGCCTTCGCGAGCAGCCGGATCGATGCGGGAAACCGTTCCCTGGATCAAACCGTTGCGAGTGTCGACGACGACCGGCTGTCCGATCCGCACGTCTTTAATCTGCGTTTCACCAACTCTCAGCACTGCTTTCAGCGATGTTGGATCGGCCACGCGCGCGATGTTGAATCCCGGTTCAACCTGCTGTCCAACCTGGACGGAAACCTGTTGCAGCACGCCCGCCGTGCCGGCGCGCACTTTCAATGCATCAACTTCCTGGCGTCGCAAAGTCGAGAGGGCGCGCAACTGGTTCAAACGCGACGTTGCCGCATTCAACTGTGCCCTGGTTGATTTTGCATTGACTGCCAGTCGTTCCTGCTCGACTTTGAGCCGGTTCGCAAGGTCCTGAACTGCGACACGAGAGATCTTCAATTGGAGCGGGGCGATGTAGCCATCTTTTCCGAGAACTTCATCGGCGTCGAGCTGTAACTTCGCCTGGCTGTACTGCGAGTTGATGGTCGCAATCGCAGCTTTTTGCGTCATCGTGTCGCTTTCGAGGCGGACTTTGAGGTTTTCTGCGTCCGCCTCGGCTGCTTTCACCTGAAACTCAGCGTCCGTCGCCTGCTGTTCCAGTTGGGGATTATGAAGTTCAACGATGACTGTCGATTGATCAACTTCGACACCCGCCTGAAGAAGAATCTTCTCAACGCGCCCCTGGGCAGGAGCCGGGACCCAGCGAGTGATCTCGGGGACGAGGGTTCCATTGCCGCGCACGTCGCGAATCATCTCACCGCGTTTAACGGTTTCGATCACGATCGTGTTGCGGTCAACGGCCGGAGCTGCGGGCTTGAGCTTTGTCAGACCGTAGGTAATGGCGCCGATTGCGGCTAATCCGACAACGATCATGACCGCGTTGCGAATCTTCTTCTTGATCTTCGATTTAGGGGGTCGCTTGATGTCCATAGCTGCTTACTTCTAAAAAAATTTTTGGAGAACTTG
>DASUOZ010000027.1:0-4365 GCA_036276375.1 Pyrinomonadaceae bacterium
CCGAGGCCGGTTACCAGGAACGGCACGGCGAGACCCGCGGAGTAGAACGCCGACAACAGGAGCCCACTACGCCAACCGCCGCTCGTCGCGGCCAGACCGATGATGCCGCCGAGAATCGGACCGATGCACGGCGTCCAACCCGCGGCGAACGCAATGCCGAGCAGGGCTGAACCCCAAACACCGCGCGGCTTATCGTCCGAGAAGAAACGCGTGTCTTTGTACAGCGCGGAGATCTTGAGTAGTCCGATCAGTTGCAGACCGAAAGCGATGATGACGATGCCGCCGATGATGCGCACCCACGGGTTGCTCGTGATGGCGGCGCCGACGAGACCGGCGGTTGTACCGAGGACGAGAAAGATGACTGAAAGCCCCGCGTTGAAGGCGAGCGAGTTGAGAATCACCGCACGGCGGCTGCTGACTCCATCTTTCAGTCGATCGATGCTCACGCCGGAGATCAGCGAGATGTAACCCGGCACGAGCGGCAACACGCACGGCGAGAGAAACGAGAGTACGCCCGCTACAAATGAAATGAGAATGTTAATGCCCTGATCGCCCATATCTTTACTCGTCAATCTTACTCATCAATGAGTTTCTGAATCATCGTGCCGAGCGCTTCGATTTCGTCGTCACTGGCGCCGGGAGAGATGTAACGTAACACTCCTTTGCGGTCGATGAGAAACGACATCGGGATGGAGTTCACGCCATAGTTTAGTTCGTTCTGGTCTTTCTCATCCACGACGATACCGTACGGCAGCCGGTTGCGGGTCTTGAACTCGCGCAGGTATACGAGCTCTTCGCCGGGCGTCATCGGACGCTGATTGGCGTGGCCCCAGTACTTGGTTAGCCCGAGAATCACCAACCCCTTGTTTTTGTACTTCTCGTGCCAGCGCGAAAGTTGCGGCAGCGTCACGCGGCACGGGCCACACCAGTGCGCCCAAAAATCGAGCAGAACGATCTTGCCGCGCAGGTCCGCGAGTTTTACCGGGCTTTGATCGATCCACTGAGCGCCCACGATTTCCGGCGGCAACGCTTTGAGATCTTCGTCGAAGATTTTTGGAATATCGAGCGACGGATCAAGCGAATACAAACGGAACGTCGCCAGCTTGTAGAGATTGCCGGAAGGCAACGCGATTGATAACCGGCGCAAGTCTTCGAGAGTCTCGATCGCCTTCGCTTTTTGATTCGTCTTCATGTGCGCTTCGGCGAGTAGGAAGCCCGACTTCAACAACATCTCGTCGCGTCTGAACGGCTGATTCTGACTCGTCTTGCTGAACTCTTTCGACGCCACGAGCATTTGTTGCGCGTGCGCGGCCATCGACGCGTAGTCGTTGGCGCGCAGGTAAGCGTCCGTCAGCAGAAGCTCCATGCGATAGCGATCGTCAGGGTTTTGCGGCTGGTGCCGGGCGTAGGCTTCGACGGCGGCTTTGGCTTCGTCAACCAGGCCTTTTTTGATCGCATACAGCACGACGACGTTGCGCGCGGCTTGTGGCTGGGCGCCGCCGGGATCGTTTTTCAGGAGCTGGCGCATCGTCGCGAGCGCGGCGTCGGCGTCGGCGGCAAGATGATGCAGCATACCGAGGAAGTAGAGATCTTCGTTGGAGAGCGGTGAACGCGCCTTCAGGATCGCGGCGTTCTTGATGGCGAGATCGTGCTGTTCTTTTCTGGTTTGCGCCTCAACCTTCGGATCGTACGGCAGTTTCTGTTTGTTGAACTCCTGGTAGCGCCGGGCGAGATAGCCGTTTGCGTCCTCGTACAAAGCCTGCGCCGGACGGTTGTCCGGTTTCGCGGTTTCGACGGACTTCACGTCGAGCGCCTGCTGACCCGCTAGAGACGCTGGTAGCAGTAGTAACAGAAAAAGGAGCCTTACGAATTTCATTGCAGCTTAACTTACGTGTGCCAGATCGAAACGATTTGGACTAAAAGCAGCGAGCAGCGGCGAAATGTGGCCGGCGACAACTGCCTCGGCGATCAGCTCTCCGGTGACGGGAGCGAGTAGGATTCCGTTTCGGTAATGTCCCGTTGCATAAAAGAGCCCGTCAATTTCATCACAAGGCCCCAGCACAGGCAAACCGTCAGCGGCGCGCGGGCGCAGGCCTGACCAGGTGTCGAGGATTGGGAGGGTGGAAATCCCTGGTGAGATTTCGTGGGCGTTGGCGAGGATGTGACTGATACCGCCCGCGGTGACTTGTTTGGTAAAACCGGCGTTTTCACTGGTGGAACCGGCAATTAGGCGGCCATCGTGGCGGGGCACGAGATAGCCGCGCGGGCTGTAGATCACGTGGCGAGTGAGTTGGGGTTTTGCGTCGAAGCAGATCATCTGACCGCGCACGGGTTCGATCCTGGGCGTTCTCGACTGTTCGATCGTGCTCGACCACGTGCCGGCGGCGATGATGATCGTTTGACAACTAATAAATCCGCGCGACGTCTGGACGCCCGTGATCCGGTTCGCGCCGATGCGGACGGACTCGACGTTTGTTTCGCTCGCGATTTTTACGCCGAGTTTGTCAACGCTATTGACGAGCGCACTCAACAAGCGCCGGTTCTCGACCTGAATATCACGCGGAAACCGCAGCGCCCCTCGCACGTTCTCAGCAACACACGGCTCCAACTCTCTCGCCTCCGCCGCCGTCAACCTCTCAACATCCAATCCCGCTCTTGATTGCCACTCGTACCGTTTCTCGATCTCTTCGACATCTCCGTCTGTAAACGCCACATAAAGCGTGCCCGTTGCATCCAGTTCAACGTCAACACCCGTCTCTTCGTACAGCGCGGCGGCAAACTCTGGATAAAGATCACGACTCCTACACGCAAGCTCGAAAAACTCATCGCGCCCATTCGCTTCCGCTTGCGGCGCCAAAATGCCTCCCGCCGCAAACGACGCTTCCGTTCCCAGCGCCGAACGCTCGATCACACAAACGTCGCGCACGCCGCGTTGCGCAAGCGCGCGTGCGATAGTGAGTCCAATCACACCACCGCCGGCGATGACAACGTCGACACTTCTATATTTGTCACTCACGGTCCAAAGTCTTATCCTAAGCTGAACATGCATCCTATCACACTGATTCCTGGCGACGGCATCGGCCCCGAAGTCGCTTCCAACGTAGTCCGAATCATCGAAGCGTCCGGCGTCGAGATTCAATGGGAAACGCATTACGCGGGCGCGCAGGCGCTGGAAAAATTCGGCGAAACACTGCCGCAGGAACTGCTCGACTCCATCATTCGCAACAAGGTCGCGTTGAAGGGCCCGATCACTACTCCCATCGGGAAAGGCTTTACTTCAGTCAATGTCGGCTTGCGCAAAGCGCTCGATTTGTACGCAAACCTCCGTCCGGTGCGCGCGTTACCGAATGTGCAGTGCCGCTATCCGGAGCTTGATCTCGTCGTGGTGCGTGAGAACACGGAGAGCTTGTACGCGGGGCTCGAGCACGTCGTTGTGCCGGGCGTGGTTGAGAGTTTGAAAATCATCACCGAGAAGGCTTCAACGCGCATTGCGCGCTTTGCGTTTGAACACGCGAAGAGTGAAGGGCGGCGCAAGGTGACCGCCGTACACAAGGCAAACATCATGAAGCTCTCGGATGGTCTATTTCTCGACTGCTTCCGTCGGGTCGCGCAGGAGTATCCGGAGATCGAAGCGGACGACAAGATCGTCGACAACGCATGCATGCAGCTCGTGATGCGGCCGGAACAGTTTGACGTGATGCTGCTCGAGAACCTTTACGGCGACATCGTTTCCGATCTTTGTGCGGGTCTGGTGGGTGGTTTGGGTCTCGTGCCCGGCGCGAATATCGGTGAAAAAGGCGCCGTCTTCGAGGCCGTACACGGCTCTGCGCCGGACATCGCGGGGCAGGGGATCGCAAACCCGACGGCGCTGCTGCAATCGGGCATCCTGATGCTGCGTTACATCGGCGAGCGCGACGCCGCCGCGCGCGCTGAGAACGCCATGCTGGCAGTTTTCGAGGAGGGCAAGGTCCGCACTCGCGACATCGGCGGCACCGCCAAAACCGCCGAGTTTGCCGACGCGATCATTCAGAAGATGCAATGAAGGTTTACGTCATCGTAACGGCCGTTATCTTTGCGTTGATCACGATCTCGCACATCGTGCGCATGGTAGTGGAGCCTGGAGTATTGACGGAGCCGGTCTATCTGCTCCTCACGCTCCTCTCCGGTGCGCTCGCCGTCTGGGCTTTGGTGCTGCTGCGACGATCCGTTCGTTAACACGAAAACATAGCTCAACCGCGACGACCGTAGTAAACTAACGTCGTTAGCTCTTACAAAGCAGGCTCCTCGGACTGCTTTCTGACTAAACTCAATTTCCTCTGGCTCCCACGATGATCAAACTTCATATTCGCCAAGACAACCCCGTTG
>DASUOZ010000028.1:0-7605 GCA_036276375.1 Pyrinomonadaceae bacterium
CAAAGACGAAGTTGAAAGAGGACGGCTGATTCGCTGGTGGATTGAAGGCGCGCAGATCAACTGGGAGTTGGGCATCGCGCAGTTGAGCAACGGCTACGATTCACCCATCATGCAGAAGTTCGTTGCCTTGGCGCACAGGAATTTCCTTACCCAGGTTTCGACTGACGGCGGCGCCAGGAAAGCGAAGAGTAAACCGAAGCTTAAGAAGTAGCTATTTAAGCCGCAAAAACTTTGGCAGCTTTCTTGTGCTTCTTGTGCCTCTTTGTGGCTAAGGTGATTTGAGGGCGTCGATCAAGCGCTCGATATCGTCTTCGTTGTTGAAGAAGTCTGTCGCTACCCTGAATCCTTCGGGCTTTTCAGTGACTAAGACGTTTTGTATCGCGAGCTTGCTCACGACCTGCGCGGGATTCTCAGCAGCGACCAGCGTTTCCGCCGAGCGATATTTTTCATCGGCAAGGGGCGATAACACGTTCCAACCGGCATCACTCAAACGCGCCGTCAACGTGCGGTTCAAATCCAGCACACGCGCCTGGATGTGCCTCGGTCCAATCGCCTGCATCATCTCCACTGAAGCGCTGAGCGCGAAGATGCCGGCGAAGTGCGGACAGCCGAGCTCACTGCGGGCGGAAAGCGCGTGACGCAAATGAATCTCGTTGTTTCGCATCGCGTACGGGTCCTGCACGCTGAGCCAGCCGATTGTGCGCGGATGCGAGGCGGCTTGAAGCTCGCGACTTAAGTAGACGAACCCTGAGCCATAACCCGAACGCATCCACTTGTGACCCGTCGCGCACAACGCGTCGATCTTCATTTGCTTCACGTCGATCTCAAACGCGCCGGCGGCCTGACTCGCGTTCACCACGAGCGCATGGCGTCCTTTCACTTTTCCGAGCTCTTCGAGATCCGAACGAAAGCCATTTGAGTACTGCACGTAACTGATCGAGATGACGCCCGTGCGTGGGTTCATCGCGATGCAGAGGTCTTCGGGCCGTACGACGCCGGCTACGGACTGAACAAAGTGAACGGGAATGCGGCGGTGCATCCAGGGGATCGTCGTCACCGGAAACTCGAGATCACAGGAGATAACTTCGCCGTGTTTCTCCAGCGCGTCGATGATGACGTTCATGCCGCTGGACGTGTTCGTAGTAAAGCCAATCTCGTCAGGCTCGGCATTGATGAAGCGCGCCACCTGCGCTCGGACCTCTTCGCGGCGTGCGAGCCACTCGTCCCAGTGCACGTCGCCGTCGTTCATCATCAGCTCGTAATAGTCGGCGCCCGCTCGCGCAGTTGCTTGCGCAAGCGGCCCCGCCGCGGCGCTGTTGAGGTAGACAGAGTTATTCGTAACCGGAAACTGTTTCCGGATGCTGACCCAATCGATCATATCGATTCCTTGTAAGCCTCGAGGTTCTCTTGAAATTTTTGCAGCAGGCGCGACTTGAGAGTGTTTGATTGGAGTTGTTCGGCAGGCACGGGTTGCCACCGGCCGGGAATCAGCACCTGCGAGTCGATGAAGGCGTCGATCGCTTCCTGCAAGCCGTCGATCTTGATTTTGCTTTTCATCGCGATCACCTCTTCGATGATCCAGGTCACCGCATCGCCGGTGATGCGATGCCGGTGATTGATCACGGCGGAGCGTTCCTGCAACGTCTTCAACACCAGGTCACACGGGCCGCCGAGAGCGGTCACGAGTCTAAGATAACAGGCCTGGAAGTTTTTCACCTGTGCAGAGCGTGCGGGCGTCAGCTTTAGATCTTTTTTGCCGACGTACGACGCAGCCATCGTGCGCAGAAAGATCTCCTCGGGCATGTAAGCGCTCTCGTCATCAGCGCGGCTGATCGTTTGCGCGAGGTAAAATGCCGGCAGGTGGCGCAGCAGGTTGCGAATCAGAAAGACGGGATTGTGAGTGAAGCCGTCCGGAAGTTTTTCGATACCCCGCGCGACTTTGCGATCCTCAAAATAGCTGAGGCTGCGATCGAAATCGCGAATCTCCTTTTGCGCGTTCTGCATCAGGTAGCAGATCTGTTCCGGCGTGAAACCGATGCGCCACAACATCCGCTGATCTCTTTCGCACGCAAACGCCTTATCAAATACCGCCAGACACTTCGCGTTTTTGAACGACTCCAGTTTTTTCTTCGTGCCGGTTTCGATGAAGTCCATCGCCTGCGCGAAGACCTGGACCAGCGTTCTGGCCCAACCACGCTGTTCCGCGAGCGACGCCGAATAACGATCGACGTCTTTGTAACGATACTTGTCGTGCTTTGCCGCAAACTGGCGAATCGATCCGTAGTCGAGTATGGCGCCGCTCGCAAGCATGTTGTCGCCGTCCCACGAGAGCCAGTTGAAGATGTACTCCTCCTCGAGCAGGGCGGCGAGCTTTGCGTATGAGCGGGCGAAGTAATCGAGCGCCGTGGCGTAACGGAGCTTTGGATCATCCGGCATCTGCCAGAAACTATTTTCGATCTCGCGATCGATGAAGTAGTCGACGGAGGCTTTGAGCTCTGCGTGCCGCCGTTGTTTGAGATAACGAAACATGTGCGCGGGCCTGATGAGGTTGGGCGCACTACGAACGCCGATCGACGTTCCGTCAGGATAAGCGATGACGGTCAAACAACGTTCGCTGGGAATACCCTGACGATAAAAGATCTCCGACATGACGGCGCTGCCGAGCATCTCGTCGAGATGAGCGAGTCCGGATGAGTAGCCCCACGTCTCGTCGCCGGTGGCGACGGCGCCGCTGGCGTCCTGCGCACCGGGACTGAGAATCGTTGCGCCGGTGCCACGGCTCGAGATGTCGAAGACCAAACCCGCGCTCTTTAAGTATCCGTTCCAGATGCTGCGACCATCACCGGAAGTCTTGCCCTGCTTGTTGCGATGTTGCGTCTGGAGATAACGCGTCGCCATGAAAGCGTTGGGCTTGATCGTTTCCGGCGGGTATTTCTTGCCTCGTTCGAGATCGTACTCATTGATGATTTGAAGCGAGAAGGTGTCGAGAATTACCTGTTCCAGTTGCTTGTTGATGCTCGAAGGATGATCCGCGGGGATGAGGCCCATCTCCTTCGCGAGTGGGAAATTGAAATAGACGACACGACCGTGCGGGCGGTAGCGAGCCCGATAATCGACATAACCATCCGGGCTAACATTCCGCCAGGGATGTGTACCATCTACTTCCTGAAACTTCTCATACATAATGAGCGGGTATGAGAATGGCAACTGCGCAAATTTTGCCACAAAGAAGCGCCAAAGGAACAGGTTTATTTGTTTTTGGCCCGGGAAGATTTTTTCTTCGCCGCCTTGCGTGGTGAGAGCCAGACGGTCGTCAGGGGAGGAAGATCGATCACGTTGTCAGTTACGTTCAGTGGTTCCGTCGCGGAGTAGGCGTTTGTATTGATCACAACGTCGTACCCGCCTTCGTGTGAAAAGTTGAGACGGTAGGAGTTGCGCGGTACGGCGGAGAAGTTGGAGACGCTGATGAGTTCGCGATCCGCTGAGGCGGTACGGCGGACGAAGGCAACGACGTTTTCAGCGGCGTTGTCGACGTCGATCCATTCAAAACCCGCGGGTTGGTTGTCGGCTTCCCACAGTGCGCTCTGTGAAGCGTAGACGGAGTTCAGATCCCTGATCAGTTTTTGCACGCCCGCATGAAGCGGATCTTCCAGCAAATGCCAGTCTAAACTCTCGATCTCGGTCCATTCGCGCCACTGGCCAAACTCACCGCCCATAAACAACAGTTTCTTTCCCGGATGCGCCCACATGTACGCGTACAGCGCGCGCAGTGTCGCGAACTTCTGTTCGTTCGTGCCCGGCATCTTGTTCAGCAACGATCCCTTCATGTGGACCACTTCGTCGTGCGAAAACGGCAGGATGAAGTTTTCGCTCCACGCGTAGATCAAACCAAACGTCAGCGCGTTGTGATTCCCGGCGCGGAACAGCGGATCGGTCTGGAAGTATTTCAACGTGTCGTGCATCCAGCCCATGTTCCACTTGAAATCAAAACCCAGGCCGCCGGTGTGAACGGGATGGCTCACCGCCGGCCAGGCCGTCGACTCTTCTGCGATCATCATCACTCCGGGACAAACGCGATGCGTGACTTGATTGAGCTCTTTCAAAAATGAGATCGCTTCCAGGTTCTCGCGCCCGCCAAACCGGTTCGGCACCCACTCGCCTTCCTTGCGGCTGTAGTCGAGATAAAGCATCGACGCGACGGCATCAACGCGCAGTCCGTCGATATGAAACTCCTGGAACCAGTAGAGCGCGTTGGCTAACAGGAAGTTCCGCACTTCGTTGCGGCCATAGTTAAAGATGTAAGTACCCCAGTCCGGATGCTCGCCTTTGCGCGGATCGAGATGCTCGTACAACGCGGAGCCGTCGAAGCGCCCGAGCGCCCAGGCGTCTTTCGGAAAGTGCGCGGGCACCCAGTCCATGATCACGCCGATACCCTGCCGGTGAAGATAGTCGATCAGGTAACGGAGATCGTCGGGCTCGCCATAGCGCGCGGACGGCGCGTAGTAAGAACTGACCTGATAGCCCCACGATGGACCATATGGGTGTTCTTTGAGCGGCAGAAACTCGACATGCGTGAAGCCCATGTCTTTAATGTAGTTCGCGAGCGGCTCCGCCATCTCGCGATAGCTGAACGGGCGATTTTCTTCCTCGATTCGTCTGCGCCACGAGCCAAAATGCACTTCGTAGATCGAGAGCGGCCGGCGCCAGTGTTCGCTGCCGGCGCGGGCTTTCAGCCACTTCGCATCGCGAAACTTGTATTTCGATTCATAGACGATCGAAGAGGTGTTCGGCGGGACCTCGGTGTACTGCGCGTAAGGATCGGCTTTCAGAATCGTGTGGCCGGTGTGCGTGTGAATCTCAAACTTGTAGAGCATACCGCCGGTGAGGTTCGGAATAAACAACTCCCACACTCCGGAGTTGCCGAGTGTTCGCATCCCGTGCGCGCTGCCGTTCCAGCCGTTGAAGTCACCGACAACACTGACGCTCGCGGCCTGCGGCGCCCACACCGCAAAAGCCACTCCGCTCGTGCTTCCCAACTTCGTCACGTGCGCGCCGAGCTTTTGGTAGATTTCTTCGTGCTTACCTTCGCCGAAGAAGTAAAGGTCCAACTCACCGACCGTAGGCGGGAGATCGTCCGCACTGAGCGCGGACTTCTTCGCCGCCGCCGATTTGCGACGAGGCTTTGCAGTGCGCTTCGTGGTCGTTTGTGCCATTAGACCGTCGCGGGTTCGGGATTGGCCGGTTGACGTTCGGCGAAGCGCGCAAAGATCTCCGCGCCGTTGCCGCCGTTGTCTGCGCCAGACCGGTTACTCTTCGCCTGTGCCAGCAACTCGAGAAACTCTCGGCGCGGCACGTCAAAGCCTAACTGCTTTTGCAGATCCAGCACGCGCGCCGCGTAACGCAACACCTGAATGGTCTCAATGCCGGCCAGATCAGAAAAGAACCAACCGCAGCTCGTGAACATCAACAACGCACTGCGCTGCAGCTCCAGCAGTTGAAACACACGCGCCCGCTCTGCTTCACTCAATGCGCGCACCGCGTGGCCCGCCAGAAACTCCTCACGCGCTCGCTCAGGCTCCAACAACACCGACACGTAATCGTTTCGCGCCGCCCACGGGTCGCGCAACAACTCACTCGCACGAACCTCAAACTTCACCGCCGCATCATCGCGCAAGAAGTTCAACGCGACGCGCAACGGATCGCGCCATGCCTGGTTCCAGCCAGCTTCACCGCCGGTGTGACAACCGCAATCGCGCGCCCAACGCGCGACTCCATGCGTACAACTCCACGATGTTCCCTCGCCTTCCGGACCATTTTCGATCTCCACGGCAGTCTCCGGCGGATGTCGATCGAGATACTCACCGTAGTTCGTGATCCAAAACCCGGCTTGCCTCGCCTCAACTCCCAGCGCATGGGCCAAACCTAGATCGCCAAACTTGAAATGATGACCGTACGTCTCACCGTCGGTCGCCACGTTAACGAGATCGCCACGCTGGCCGGCACGCAGAAAGAGATCGACCAGACCGCGGCTGGATGTAAGCGCCTTCTCAAAAGCGATGGATCTTGCGAGTGGAGCGTTGTAGAAGAAAACCGCGATCGAGCGACCGGAGCCGTCCGGGTGCTCGAAGCGATACGGGCGAGTGACGTCGACTTCGCCGCCGCTGACGTCGAGCCATTCGGAACCGGAACGCACCCGCTTCGCTTGTTCGGGAGCGAGAATTACGTAGCGCAAACCTTGCTCAATCAACAGCGCGAGGGTCGCATCGTTTGCCGCAGTTTCAGGTAGCCACAGCGCTTCGGGTTCGCGGCCGAAACGAAAACGAAAGTCCGCCACGCCCCAAACCACCTGTGTTAATCGATCGCGCTCGTTGCAGAGCGGCAGGATCGCGTGGCCGTACGCCTGCGCGATCGCATTGCCGTGCCCGCCGCGATGCGGCGCGCTTTCGCGGTCGGCAGTAATAATCTGTTGGTAAGTGTCGGGATGGTGACGGTCGAGCCACGAGAGCAGCGTCGGACCAAAGTTGAAACTAATCCGCGCGTAGTTGTTTACCGCCGCGTTCGGCGCGTAGGACTCCGCGTAGACGCGCTCATTCCAATCGTGGTACGGCGCCGCACTCGGTTCTGCTTCGACTTCACCTGTCCAGGGGTTCTCGCGAGGTGGTTGGTAAAAGTGCCCGTGAATTATTAACGCAGTCATTCGGTATACAGTCTAGCAAACGCGAGGCGTGCGGCTCCAAGCAGGCCGGCGTTGTCGCCGCACTGCGCTGCCGCAATCTTCACCTGTTGCGCCGTAACGCGCACGGCGCGCTCACTGACTTCGCGCTGCATGTCGCGCGCAAACAAGTCCCACCCGTTCACCGCGCCGCCGGCGATAACGATGATCTCGGGATCGATGATGTTGATCAGGTTCGCGAGCCCGACTCCGAGATATGTGCCAAATCGTTTGAAGACACTCAGCGCCAACTCATCGCCGTCGCGTCCCGCGTCATAAACTCGTTCCGCCGTCAGATCTTCCCGATTCAGCACCGACTGCGGAAAACCCGGCAGGCCTTCACGCGTCATGCGTACGATCGCCGTGGCTGACGCAAACAACTCGAAACAACCGATGTTGCCGCATTTGCACTTCAAGCCCGAGAACGGATCGACCGTCGTGTGTCCGATCTCACCTGCCGAACCGTGCGCGCCACGCCACAACTCACCGTCCAGAATCAAGCCGCCACCGACACCGGTTCCCAACGTCACGCTGACCACATCACGACAACCTCGCGCAGCGCCCAACCACATCTCACCGACAGCCGCGGCGTTGGCGTCGTTCTCCAACAACACCGGCCAGCCGAGCCGTTTTTCGAGCACTGCTCGTAGTGGAAAGTTGGAAAGTGAAGGAAGATTCGGCGCCTGGACCACGACGGCGTTGTCGTTATCGACTGTGCCCGGCACCATGATCGACGCCGCGACAATACGCCGGCCGTCATTGCTCCACCTGTTGGCCGCGCAAGCGAGCGCGTCGACAATGACGTCAGGCGAATCACCGCGTGGCGTTCGCTGTTTAAGTTGGTGGTGTATTTTCCCGGAACTGTCGACGAGTGCTATGCGAAGAAACGTTCC